>JBCDKE010000007.1:0-64331 GCA_038747015.1 Pseudomonadota bacterium | reverse complement strand
TCTTCGCGGATGTTGCGGATGAAGTGCGCCGTGGTTTGGCTGATGCGGATGTTCAGCTCGTTGGAGAATTGTTGGCGGATGCAGCTATTGGTGTGGGCGGTGGAACAGGCGGCGTAGGTGGGGTCCATCTCGATCACCAGCACGCGACCCTGAAAGCCCATTTTGGTCAGCCAGAATGCTGTCGAAGACCCCATCATCGCCCCGCCGACAATGACGATATCATAGGTGCTGTGCTGCGGCTTTTGCCAATCGCCCATGGACGTCTCCTTCGTTCCGCACGCATCAGAACATGCGTCTGGCGCAAATGTCATCCTGGAAACGCACGGAACCGCGAAATAGCCATAAAAAGCAGGCTTCCGAGTGGAGCTGTCAAGAATTCTTGCATTCGTGTGCAAAGAGGCGCATCCTCTCGTCATCGCGAAAGGAATTCACCGATGAGTCTCGACATGACTGTAGCCGATATGGAAGCCCGGATTGTCCGGTACGGCGATTTGAAACCTTGTAAAACCGCCTTCATCGACGCCCATACGCCGGGGTCGGATCAGAAGGAAAACTTCACGATTATTGGGGGCGGGGTCTCGGAGAGCCCGGACCAGCACGTGCATATTCGCGACACGCCAGGATTTAACATCGGCGCTGCGGGGCAGCCGCCTAAGTGCAGGAATTCATTGCATTCCCACCGCACGGCCGAGGTCTTTTTCGTCCTCAAGGGCCGCTGGCGTTTCTTCTGGGGCCGTTGGGGCGATGCCGGTGAAGTGGTGCTGGAAGAAGGCGATATCTTTAACATCCCCACGGGCATTTTCCGGGGCTTTGAGAACATTGGCACCGACTACGGGATGATCATGGCGATCCTAGGTGGTGACGACGCGGGTGGCGGTGTCCTCTGGGCGCCGCAGGTGATCACCGACGCGGCTGATCACGGGCTGGTTCTGGGCGAGAACGGATCGCTCTATGACACCAAAAAGGGCCAGAACCTGCCGGAAGGCATCAAGCCTATGCCGTTGCTTTCAGGAGAAATTCTGGCCCGCATGCCGGAACCCTCGACGCTGGACGTGGTGCCGAACTACGTGGCCCGCTACTGGGACCTGATGGCGCTGGCGGACAAGCAGCCTGCCAAGGTTATCGGCGAGGATTCGATCCTGCGCGACAAGCCAGGTTTCGAGGTGGAATTCCTGTCCCGGAACTCGATTTCCGCGGAGAATTATAGCACCGACAAGCACGAGATCCTGATGCCCATGCGCGGTCATTGGCGTCTGACCTGGGAAGGCGGCGAGACCGTTCTGAACCCGGGCGATACCATGGCCGTCCCCCCGGGCATTACCCGGTCGCTGAGCCCGTCGATGACAGGCGAAGCAAGCCTCTACCGCGTCCGTAATACGGATGACGAAGCTGGCCCGACGATGCCGCTCTGAGCGCGTTAACTTCTGGCCCGCCGCTCAGAATCGGGGAGCCAGAACCCGTACAGAACCTGTACAGAAAACGTATGGCTCCGAATCCGGATTTGACCGTTAAGGAATGAGCGCCTCAGGCACTGGGGCGTTCATTTTTCGTTTAGAAGTTTGGGCCTTTCGGCTAACTCGCAGATGCCCGGATCCGCTTGGCCCAGATATGAGCGGCGCAGACGATGGCGGCCCAGATCGGGATCAGAAGGGGCCAGCCGAGGAAGGCGAGTGGCAGGATGATCAGCCCGGCGAAGATCGCGATGGCTGATCCGATGTCGAACCCACCCGCGATGATGTCGGGGAGAAAGCCCACGAAGCTGCCGACGACGCCGGCGAAGGCCGCTGCGATAAGGCCGCCCAAAATCGCCAGCAGCCAGCCGCCAATCCCACCACGACCGAACCAGCCCGATAGCAGCGCCCCGACGATGGCCCCGCCCGCGGCCATGGAAACGGCGTAGCGGATGATCAGCGCCCAGGGGAGCTGCGACAGTTCGCTGTCCACCGTGGCGATGTCTTCGCGAAGGACCTCGAGGAAGAAGAGCGCGCTGGCCACGGCCATGGCGATTGCCACCGTCCAACGCAAACGTCCTTTGACGGAACTGTTCTGTGCGCTCATCGTTTCAGGCCTCTTGGTTGCCCCTGTTCATGCCACCGAAGTGATCGGGCAAAAGAGTGTGGCTGGCAAGTGTGGAGCCCAGGACCGGGTGACAACAGAGCTCATGGTGACCCGTACAATTTCCCGACCCGCCCGAATACAACCGGTGGGCGCGTCTTCAATCATTGAAGGGGCGAAGAGACGCGAAGACCATAGGTTCTGGCCAGGAGTCCGGTGCGCGTGGCGTTGAGCCTCCCGAACTTCACCTTGATCTATTGGTCTTTTTTGCTCACCGTCGCACGACCCAACAAGGCCGCTGATAGCGAAAAGTAATGCGCAAGAAGACCCTGTATATACACGCCGGCATTTTCAAAACCGGATCCACATATCTGCAATCCACGTTGCGCCATAATCGGGATAATCTTTTTGAGAACGGCGTATATTATCCGAAGATCAGCAAAAGAGAATCTACAGGGTATTTTGACGTTACAACCGGTAACGGTGCAAAGCCATTCAGCCGACCGGATAAGTTTCAAAAGTACCTTTCGAGATTAGTTAAATCCGACAGATCGGTTTTATTGTCAGGCGAAGCTATTTTCACGAATCTGGTCAATAACGATCTGACGGGTGTTTTATTTGAATTCTTTGAGTCATCCAGTTTCGAAGAGATGAAATTCATTTTCTTTGCGCGGGACCCGATTGATCAAGCGTCTTCGGTTTGGGCGGAGAATGTCACACAGCACGGCTTTGCGACCTCGCTGGAGGAGTGGTTTCGTCAAGCGGAAAACATTCCTTGTCTGGCCCAGTGCCTTGAAACACTGCGATCAGCGGCAAAGGCGGACATTACGGTCATTAACTATAGCGCGCGTAAAAAACAGATATTAGAAGATTTTTCAGAATGGTTGGACGTCAAGCTCACCGAAGATCGGTCACGTAGTCAGCTGGGTACCGTGAACCGGTCGCTGACGGCCGGCGAACAGGAGCTCCTCCTATCGATCAACCGGGCCTGTGGTGCACAAGCTGCCTTTTTGGGCATCGAATTGTGCAGTAAACTGACCGACATTCAGGGGGAGCTAAGATATCCGTCAAAGGCTGCGCAGAGAGCGCTGTTGGAAAATTTAAGACCGCATATCGATACGATAAACTCATTTCTTCCGGAGGATCAGAAGCTCAACGAAGAGGTGAAACCGGAAAGTAAACCGCAAAGCGATTTCACTTTCCTAAAAAAGCAATTGGATCTTGTTGGCGCGCTTTTGGGAGGTGAAATCAATAGACTCAATGTTGAGCTCGACAAGGCAGTAGCCGAGCGAGATCGCGCTACCGAAAGATCCCGCCTCTTGAGTTTGCCCAGATTGGAAAGCGTGCGAAATGTGCTCTCGCAGAAACGCAAGTAGCTGACGCTCTGCGCGCGGGGTGAGGGTTGCTGATTGAGCTGTTTGTGTTCAAGTTACTACGCTGGCTGGCATCGTTTGGGTGCACGGCTCATGTCCCAATCTACCGAGCGCAGTGAGGATTTGAGGAGAGAGTGCGCGATGCGCGCCGTGCTTTGGTCGTGGTTGCGGAGCGGCGAACCTCGGCTCTGAGCCCTAAAGCGGTTGTTCATGGAACCTGCACGAATTGGCAGATTCGAGCCGAACGCACCGGACGCATGAGATTGGATGGCGGCTATCGGGCGCGTTTAGCGCTAGAGTATACCTAGGTTGTCTTACGACGCCGCAGCAGAACCAGCGCTCCAAATCCCGTCAGGACAAGTGGGAGACCCGCAGGCAGCGGAACAACGGCAGCACCATTGCTAACGACGCCTTTGAAGTCCACAGCGTGGTTGTAGACTGATTGATCAGCCTCCCCCGCCTGTTCGCCGTAGACGCTTAAATAAGTGCAATTGCTAGAGTTCGTGCAATCATAGGCTAAGCGGTAAGCTATGGCGTAGTCCCCATAATAACTGGTGTTACCAAAGACTTGGCCGATCAAAGAATTGTATTCTGAGCCGTCAGAATTATAGCCGTAAAAACGCTCGTAAAAGTTGTATGCACCGGTACTGGTCAGCGTGTTAGCTGTGGCATAGAAACTACCTTGAGCGTAGGTTTCAGTACCGAACAGCATTTGGGACGAAATGGACTGCGTGTAGGTTTCACCCGTCAAGGTGAATTCCCAAGCGGTTATTTTGCTTTGAGTAATCGCACCCAGAGTCCCGTCGGTGGTGATAGAGCCTGTGACTGAAATTTCACCCACGCCGTATGAATTAGCATCGTAATCATAGTGAAAAGTGCCAGCATCCGTACCGCCAGAAATGGTGTAATTGTAGTCATAGGTGATCGGGGCCGCCGATGCCGCTGACCCGAACACACAAGCCACGCCGAGCGCCAGCGCGGCGGTCCTGCATTTGCTCACAAATTTGCTTACCATTTCCACTGTATCCTGACTTGTTAGTTTAGCTTGTAGACGCCAGCGTCGCCCTGGCCGCGGTTGCGGGTGAAGCGGACGAGGTCGTCGGCGAGTTCGACTGTTTGGCAATCGTAGGGGCTGGCTGTGCCTCCGGCTTCGAATTCGCGGCACCAATAACCGTCCTCGAATTCCCACGTTCCGGTGACGGTGCCGCGGCGGAGGTTTCCGACCATGGTGCCGTCTGAATTGAATTGAAACCAAACCTCTGGTTGCTCGATGCCTTCAAAGCGTTGATCCACCAGGGATGCGTTGAACGCGGCAGCGTCGGTCACCGGGACAAATGCTGGACCATTGGGCGAAGTTTGTGTCGCGGTGTCGCTGCAGGCGGAAATAATCGCCAGCGAAATCAACAAAAATACCACTCTCATCACACTGGCCCTTACCGATTTCGAAAGAGGTGCCAGTCGCAGCGAGCACCGCGCCCCATCGATTGCAAAGGGATCAGGCGCGATCCACGTCAATTTCCAGAATATACCCTATTTGGGGTATGTTATTTGTCGTCGGTGCCGAAGCTCTCATCAATGGCGCGAAAGGCGGCCCGAATGGGTGGCCCTTGGGTGAGATGGCCCAAATCGCGCATCGCGTGGGGCGGGCGTTTGGCCACGCGGTTTGACAGGCGCGTCACCTGTTCGAGGTTGTTCACCCGGTCTTCGGTACCGTGCCAGAACCGGACCGGGTGGGGGACATCGCGGGCCCGATCCCAGGAAAAGTGCATCTGAGAAAGATAGTCCATGCGCATGGAGTCGAGCGATTGCATAGATGCCATACTGAACCGTTCGCGCCGCTCAGGCGTGCCGAATTCGTCATCCAGCAGGGTCTGATCCTCGTTGCTGTCGCGATAGATACGGCGCGTCGATTTCTCAAGTTGGGCGTCGCTGCCAAAGCCGCGCACAAGATGGGCGGCGGCAACCGCTGCAAGCCTGCCGTTCTGCGTCATTTTTCTGACTATCTGGTCGAAGAAGTAGTTATCGTCTCCGCCCTTGCCCGAGGTGAAGCATGTCGCCACGAGATCGATGCGTTGCACGCGGTTCGGATAGGTCTCGGCAAAGCTGGTGGCATAGGAGCCCCCGGACACGAGGGAAACGAAGGGGACAGGATTTTGTGTGACGGAATCCAAAAGGACCCGAATGTCCGCGACGACCTGATCGCAATGGCTGTGCCAATTGCGGTGCCTGTGACTGGCCGGGGCGAGAGCGCCGGGCCGCAGGGGCCAAAGCGTGCGCCATCCCAGTTCGTGAAAAAGGGCGACGTCCTCGGCGTCGATATTGGGAAAGACCATGGAATGCAGGATCAGCACAGGCTTGCCGTCAACGGGGCCTATATCAACGTAGTTGACCGAGCCACCGTTTGGCGCATGCAGGGCGCCCCATCTCGCGCCTTCGGGCAAGTGCTTTTGGTATTTTGCGATTGTCGAATTCGGTCGGTTCGACTGGCCGTCCAAACCTGGTTCATCGGCGGTCAGGTCGAACACGAACTGATTGACGGTATCAGTGACGAAGAGGACGAGTTCTGTCTGGCTGCTGATGTCGAGTTTGCGGAACAGGTTCTGCACCTGTTTGCGCCTGGTGGCGGCCGATAGTCCTGCCGACTCGGCGCTGTCGTTGAGTGTCAGACCCTGAGCGAGATCGATTGCGATGCGCATTTCTGCGGCAGTCAGAGTCTCTGGCGCGGATAGCTGCAAGCGGTTGATCAGGTCGGCCTCGCGAACGATGAGCGCGCCGCCATGACCCATTCCGCGCAGGGTGCAGGTCTTGTGTTTGCGTTCAAGAATTGGCCAATGCGATTGGGTTTTGTCTGCCCGCACAGCCCCGATCCAGACAGGGGTGGTGCCGGACCAGAAATCCGGCTGCGCATCCCCAACTTTCAGATCATCTGAAAACCCGGCCAGACTGTCGTGAGACGCTTCGGTGAGCGCAGACAGGCCTGAGACGGCCTCTCTTGCATCCTTTGGCTCAACGCTACTTCGGTCCATGGGTTCAAAATTTTCTGTAAACTCTGTGGGTTATCCGATCGCTTAGAGGGTGTCGCCATTTGGGCGGTTGGGCAAGGAAAAAGAAACGGCGTGTATTTTGCCGATATCTGAGAGGTCGGCGGCGCGTCCCAAACACGACGGCACTACGACGGCCGAAAAGCCCCGCTTTGTGCCGTTAGTGTGTAACGTGAGGGCTTTACGGTGGGCATTTGCCGCTAGGGTTTGTGGTAATTCCCGGCTGCCACTTTTTGGACGCCGGCGCCCACGCTGAAGCCTTCGCCAAAGCCGACGCCATAATTGATCCCGCAGAGTCGAAAATCCGGGTCCATTGTGAAAACGAAATCCACGTCGGCGATGAGGCCAGGACCGCCTGAGACCTTGATGTAGCCATTTATGCTTTGGAAAGCGTCCAGCGCCGAGCCGGGGGTGTCGTCTGCGCCCCAGTAATTGCAAATCATGAGTTCGATCGAGATTTCGAGCGCCACGCCTATGCCGGCCTGTCCAAGCATGAAGACGCCCAGATATTCCTTGCCGAAGAAAAACCCGACGCCTTTGTCAAATGACAACACGGCATCAGCCGTGACACGCGCGCCAAAGGCGATCAGTTCATCCTTGTCCTCGGCGTCGTTTGCGCCGCCGCTGAGATCCCTGAGCGTGGATTGGCTTTCCCTGAGCCACGGGTCACCGCCGAGCATCGTCACCAGGTCGCGCGCTGTTTTCTCGCTTTCCAGAACCCGGTCTAGCCCGGTCGCCTTGCCCTGGTCATGCCACTTACCGGTATTCAAAAGATCCTGAACCTGATCGTGGGTGAAAGGCTTTGGCCGTTTCAGGCCGCTGATATCCGGGAACGGGTAGGGACCGTCCAGATAGGGCAGATTGATCGGGTGTTTTGGCAGGTGAGGTTTGATAGGGTCATCGCCGTCGAATTTGATCACCACTTTGCGTTCGTCAGGGATCGCGACAAGCGTCACCCGGACCTCTTTATGGAAGATGGTGTAGGAGACTGACCCGGATGCCGTCAGGTGGCCGGGGTAGAGTTGCATCTGAGGGAAATCCCGGGGGTCGAATCCAGCGATTTCCTTGAGATGTACATCCACGAGCACTTTGACCCCGGAGTAGGACAAGCGCACGGTTCCTATGCCGATATCGAAGGGTTTCACGCCTGTTATGCGATGTCCGCCGAAGGACGCGCCCAGCGGTTCGCCCTTTTCATAACCCGGAAAATCTAGTGTTTGTGTCTGGTCAGCCGTCATCTCGACCGTCCTCCAATGCATAAATTCAAAGGGCTATTGTATCACGATAGTGCGATTTCGCGGACTCAACTTTTGCTTGAGTGCGGGGTGCGAGGTCTTGGTAGCTTCAGGCGAGGCCTGCGGATGCGCTGGTCCACGGGTGGTAACAAAGCCTGAAAGTCGCGTTTTGACGCGTCAGGCTGCCCATAGGGCCACAATTATGCGAGTGTCGAAAGCCGCCCCTTTCCTTCTGCGCCTAACAGGCGTAAGGCCCGCGTGCCTCAAGGAAAGGACACGTCATGGGCTACTCTGTTGTTGTCGTGGGCGCCACCGGTAACGTGGGCCGCGAGATGCTCAATATTCTGGACGAGCGGAAGTTCCCGATTGAAAAGATCGCGGCGCTGGCCAGCCGAAAATCGATTGGCACAGAGGTAAGCTTTGGCGACGAGACACTGAAGACGCAGGATCTCGATACATTTGATTTCACGGGCTGGGACATCGCGCTCTTTGCGGTGGGTTCGGACGCGACCAAGATCTATGCGCCGAAGGCCGCCGCGGCGGGCTGCGTGGTGATCGATAACTCTTCGCTCTACCGCTATGACCCCGAGGTGCCGTTGGTGGTGCCGGAGGTGAACCCGCAAGAGGTGGAGAACTACGCGAAGAAGAACATCATCGCGAACCCGAACTGTTCCACCGCGCAGATGGTCGTGGCGCTGAAGCCGCTCCATGATCGTGCAAAGATCAAGCGCGTAGTGGTCAGCACGTACCAGTCGGTTTCCGGCGCCGGTAAGGGCGGGCTCGATGAGCTCTGGGATCAGACCAAGGCGATCTACAACCCGACCTCCGAGGTGGAACCCAAGCAGTTCACCAAGCAGATAGCGTTCAACGTCATCCCGCATATC
This sequence comes from Pseudomonadota bacterium, assembly GCA_038747015.1. GTDB lineage: Bacteria > Pseudomonadota > Alphaproteobacteria > Rhodobacterales > Rhodobacteraceae > Shimia_B. Next base: position 55,743 of record JBCDKE010000007.1, on the reverse strand, counting down.
GACAAATTCATGGATGACGGTTCCACCAAGGAAGAGTGGAAGATGGTCGCCGAGACGAAGAAGATCGTTGATCCGTCGATCAAGGTCACCGCGACCTGCGTGCGGGTGCCGGTATTCGTCGGCCACTCTGAGGCTGTGAACATCGAGTTCGAGGAGTTCCTCGACGAGGACGAAGCGCGCGACATCCTGCGCGAGGCGCCCGGCATCATGGTCATCGACAAGCGCGAAGACGGTGGCTACGTCACGCCGCTGGAATGCGTCGGCGATTACGCGACCTTTATCAGCCGCATCCGTCAGGATTCGACCATCGAGAACGGTCTGAACCTGTGGTGCGTGAGCGATAACCTGCGCAAGGGCGCCGCCCTGAACGCGGTGCAGATCGCCGAAACGCTGGGCAACCGGGTTCTCAAGAAGGGCTGATATTGCCTAACGGCTGAGATTGTTGGACCCTTCCGGGACTATCTCGGGAGGGTCTTTTCATGCGTGCAGTACTGATGGCAACGGTGGCGGCGATGCCGTTTGCGGTGTCGGCGGCGGAGGTGACGCTGCCTTTGCCGGTGACCTATGCGGAGGTCTTTCCTGGAGTTGCTCTGGTAGAGCTGAGCGGCGCGGTAGAGCTGCCGGCGGGTAACCATCAGATCCACACTTTGTTGCCCGAGGTGGTCGTGGCGCGGGCCGGGGTCAGGCCCGAGCTGGAGGGCGCGGTGCTGACGGGTGTTTCCGTGGCCGAGAACACGCGTTTTGATCCTGCGGAGTTCGATATTGGGGCGGTTGGTGCCGCACGGGAGGCGCGGGACGCGGATCTGGCGGCGGTGGAGGCGCTGGAGCGCGAACTGGCGGCTTTGCGTGCCGAGATGTCGGCGCTTGATGCCCAGGATGCGTTTTTGCGGTCGGTGACCGGGGGGGACACTTTGGCCAGCGCTGAGGAGCTCGTGGCGGTGGCTGCGACGGTTGCCCGGGAGCTCGCGGCGCTTGCTCAGGCGCGCGCGGCGCTGGAGGCGCAGGTGCCTGATCTGGAGGAGCGACTGAAGGAGGCGGGCGCGGTTCTGGCGCGGTCGGAGGCGGCTTTGGCGGCACTGGGACCGGCGGGGGCGCGCTGGCAACTGGTGACCCTTGACGTGGCCGTGGCGGAGGCCGGTGAGGTGAGCATTGCGATGCCCAGCGCCGTGGAGGCGTCGTGGTCGATCAGCTATGTCGTGTCGCTGGACGAGGAAGCGGACCGTCTGTCCATGGATCGCAATGTTAAGGTGAACCAGTTCGGGGCGCTGCCCTGGGTGGACACGGTGGTGAAGCTGTCGACAGCCGACCCTGGGGGCCAGTTGGCAGCGAGCCGCGTCGGGCGCTCCATCGCGCGAGTCATGGAACCGAGGGCCGCGCCGACGTTGCGCAGCGCGGTGACCGCTGATCTGGCGGAGCCGATGATGGAGGCTGACGCCCTCATTGAAGAGGTGGGATTCGCCGGTGTCGATGCTGATGGGGCAGTGATCCGCTATGACCTGCCTGCGCCGGTGACGCTCATGCCCGGCGCGGGTGGGGCGCAGGTGGCTCTGGCGCCATTAGAGTTTGAGGCCGAGCATTACTTGGAGGCGTCGCCGCGTCTGGATGACACGGCGTTTGTGACGGCAGAGTTCACCAACGATCAGGGGGAGCCGATCCTGCCTGGAGAGGCGTTGATCTACCGGGGTGCGACGCTGATCGGGAGCGAGTTTTTGCCGCTGATTGCGGCGGGGGCGGAGGAAGCGCTGGGCTTTGGGCCGGAGCGGTCGATTGCGTTGGAAACCGTATTCCTGGATCAGCAATCCGGGGATCGCGGGGTGATACGGGGGCAAGAGACGCGCGAAGACCGGGTGCGGTTGGTAGCGCGAAATCTCGGCGATGCGCCGCAGGAGGTGCGGCTGCGCTATGCGGTGCCAAGCTCGCAGCAAGAAGATCTGGAGATCCGGGTGGAGATGGCGCCGGAACCGGGCACGCGCGATGCCGATGATCTGATCGGCGTGATGGAGTGGGATCTGTCGTTGGCGCCCAGGGCGGTTCAGGAGATCGAGCTGAGCTTTGATCTGCGCTGGCCGGAGGGGCAGGTTTTGAACTGGCGTCCCTGAGTTGGTTTCCGGGCGGTTCGGACGCTCGCGGCGGTGCCGCATCGCACCCGCCCGCCCGGAATCCGTATTTGGGGTGGTGATGTTTGCCGCCCCGGTAATCCCCCCGAGGCGTCGCCGCGCATGGACGAGTTTTGAAAAACTCTTGGCCCGTTCAGGGTGGGTTAGCTACTTTCGGCGACCGCTTTGAGATTGGCGAGGCCCTTTTCGTAGTCAGGGCCGATGAAGCCGTCGAGCATGGTGCCGAAGATCCGCGCCATGGGATTGAACCCGGTATCGGTGATTAGCGTCCAGGTGACATCTGTCCCTGTGCCGCTGTCGTTGAGCAGGAATTCGGCCGTCGCGAGGCCCTGAGCGCCGAAATCGAGCGCGGTCGTGACCTTCTGATTCTCGACACTCTCGACGATTTCCTGGGTCCCGTTGCCCACATCCGGCTGGTCCGATGCCCATGCCATCTTGTTGCCCACGCCGCTATCGGGGCCGGAGAAGGTGTTCACCACATTGGGATCTTTTTCCAGCCACGGCGACCATTCCACGGTTCGCTGCATGGAGTTCACCAGCGGGAAAACACTGCTCGCCGGGGCGTCTATGGTCACTGTCCGTTCAACAGTGACAACGCGAGGCAAAAGGAAACTTCCGAGGGCAACAAGTACTACGAGGCCCAAAAGGCCTAGAACAATGTTCTTTAAGAGACGCATTTGGGCGCGGACCCTTGATGTTGGCTACGTCGTTTTTGTTATGAAGGCTGCTTAGCACATAAATTGGCAAATCAGAAGCGTTCTGCGCGAAGCACCTGAGCATCGGTGATGCAGACCACGCCGATTTGCTTTTCAACGACGGCGAAAGCGGCGTCGAGAAGGCCGCCCAGCCGGTCCGGTCGGATGATGATTTGAAACTGCACCATGCCCGAGCGTCCGACCTGCCCTTCGCGCGTCCATTCGCCAGATCTGCCCGAACCACCGCGCACAGGGACGATGGTGTAACCGGTGATATCGGCGTCTTTGAGAACCTTGCGTAGGCGGCGCTCCATCGGTGCTTCGATCGTGATTTCGACGCGTTTGGCGGGGTGGGTCTGCATGTCAGCCTCCGGCGAAGGATTGCGCCACGGCTAGATAGAGCGGGATGCCGAGGACGAGGTTGAAGGGGAAGGTAATCCCGAGCGAGAGCGTCAGGTAGATGGCGGGCTTGGCCTCGGGCAGCGCCACGCGCATGGCGGCGGGCACGGCGATGTAGGAGGCCGACGCCGAGAGCGTCATTAGGAGAAGGGTACCTCCTGTGGACAGCCCAAGGATCAGGCCGGTGACCAGTCCGAACGTGGCGCCGATCAGGGGCATGAGGATGCCGAATAACACCGTGCCAACGCCTAGCTCGCCACGCGTTTCGCGCAATCCGCGCCCGGCGATGAGGCCCATGTCCAGAAGGAAGAGGCACAGCACGCCCTGGAACGGCGAGACGATGAAGCTGGCGATCATCTCGAGCCCGTCCGCGCCCGTGGCCAACCCGATGAAGAAGGACCCAACCATTAGGACGATGGAGCCGTTCAGGAGGATCTCGCGCATCAGTGTCGCGTCCATTCGGCTCTCGCCCGATGCACGGGACGCCAGCCAGAGCGCTGAAAGGATCGCGGGTGCTTCCATGATCGCAGCGGTGGCGACCATGTAGCCTTCGGCGGTGAGGCCGGCGCTTTCGAGCACCGAGGTGGCCGCCACGAAGGTCACGATGGAGATCGAGCCGTAATGCCCTGCCACGGCGGCGGCGTTGAGCGTGTCGAGTTTGGTCATCACCCGTAGCAGCGCGAAGGCCACGAAGGGGATGATTGCCGAGAGCACGAAACCCGCTGCCAGTGTCCCCAGAAGTTGGGCATCGATGCCATTTTCCGCCACTGCCACCCCGCCTTTGAAGCCGATGGCAAAGAGGAGGTAGATCGACATCCCCTTGGCCACGGCCTCTGGGATCGAAAGGTCCGAGCGCGCCAGGGCCGCCGCAAGGCCCAACGCGAAGCTCAGGATAATAGGGGACAGCAAATTGGCGGCAGCGAGTTCGAACATGGGTCTGTCTGTCCTTGGGGGTGCTGGGCACCGGGTCGTTGGGAGGCCGCCTTCGCCGGCTGTTCCTAGCGCGTATCTAACTTGATCTTTCGTTGCATCAAATCCGAGGGAAAGCCAACCGGCGCGGTAACGTTTCCTAAGGATATCGCGGGCATATCTGCGCCCTGTCGTGGGGGCGACGATATTGGGTGAGAGAAAATGGAAAATGTGGTGGTCTTGGCCCACGACGAAGACGTTCGCGTGGATGCTGAGGTCTTGGCCGAGTTGCGGATACAGCTGGGCGAGGCGGGCGCAGAGGGCGTGATAGCACGGGCAATGGAGGAGACGGCCAACCGGTTGTCCCGGATCGAGCACACTTATTGCGAGCAAGATGCAGAGGCGCTTTGGCGGTCAGCCAAAGGGCTGGTTGGCATTGCAGAACAGATCGGTATGGCGTCGCTGGCGCAGGGTGCCAGGGCGGTGGCGGACGCGGCGTTGAACGGCGATCATGTGGCGCTGGCGGCGGTGGTGAACCGTCTGATGCGGCTGGGGGATCGGTCGCTCACGGCCATGTGGGAGCTGCCGGAACTGTCGACTTACTGAGGCTATGCCGGGGGCAGGTTTCGGCCCTGCTAGGCAGCGGGTTGCAGAGAGGTTAGGGTGTGCTGATGCGCCCCTAAACGATCTAGCGAGACCTGCCTATGTCCCTGAAATTTGTCGAAAACTCTGCTGATGCGATTTCTTTGACGCTGGTCGATCCGGAGGGGTTCGAGGCGTGGCAGAAGGGGCTGGACGCGCAGGCGGCGGCCTGGGTCGCGGCGCAGGGGTTTTCGGGCAAGCTAGGGCAGGCGATTGCGCTGCCCGGCGCAGATGGCGTCAGCGGTGCTGCGATAGGGCTGGGCACCGCGGAGGCCCGCGCGCGCAAACGCGACGGGGCGTTGGGCGGTGTCGGCAAACTGCCGGAAGGCATCTATCGCGTGGACGGCGCGCCCAAGGGAACCGATCTGGCGGGGTTCGCGCTGGGCTGGCTATTGGCGAGCTACCGGTTTGACCGCTATGCCAGTCAGGGCGCGGCCAAGGCAGGGCTCATGGCCCCGGAGGGCGTGGACGCTGCGCAGATCGAAGCCATAGCGGCGGGCGAGGCGCTGACGCGGGACCTGATCAATACGCCCTCATCGGACATGGGCCCCGAAGAGCTGGAGGCGGCGTCGCGGGCGCTGGCCGATGAGTTCGGGGCCGAGTTCAGTGTGATCCTGGACGAGGAACTGCTGACGCAGAACTTCCCCATGATCCATACCGTAGGCCGGGCTTCAGCCCGGCGGCCGCGTCTGATCGACATGCGCTGGGGCACAGCGGGACCGACACTGACGCTTGTGGGCAAGGGCGTGTGTTTCGACACCGGCGGGCTCAACATCAAGCCCGGTGCCTCCATGGGTCTGATGAAAAAGGACATGGGCGGGTCGGCCACGGTGCTGGGGCTGGCGCGCATGATCATGGTGCTGGAGCTGCCTGTGAAGCTGCGCGTACTGATCCCGGCGGTGGAGAATTCGATCGATGGGTCGGCGTTCAGGCCGCAGGACATCCTGACCAGCCGCAAGGGCCTGACGGTCGAGATCAACAACACGGATGCCGAGGGGAGGCTGGTGCTGGCCGATGCGCTGGCGCTCGCGCAGGAGGAAAATCCTGATCTGCTGGTCTCCATGGCCACGCTGACGGGGGCCGCGCGGGTGGCTGTGGGGCCGGACCTGGCGCCCTACTATACCGACGACTGGGCCGTCGCGAGCGCGCTGGAGGCGGCGGCATCACGGGTCGGCGACCCGGTCTGGCGGCTGCCGTTCCACGCGCCCTACGAGGCGATGATCGAGCCGGGGATTGCTGACCTCGACAACGCGCCGCGGGGCGGGTTTGCGGGGTCGATCACGGCGGCGCTCTTCCTGCGGCGGTTTACCGAGCCGGGCACGCGCTACGTGCATTTTGACATTTACGGTTGGCAGCCGTCGCCGGAACCCACGCGACCCAAGGGTGGCGTGGGTCAAGGCGCGCGGGCGCTGCTAGAGGCATTGCCGGAGGTTTTGGGGCTGTGAGTCAGGACCGGCGTCTTTGGCCCGCCAATGGGCGCGTGGCCCATGCCGAGCTCGCCGGTCAGGTGGATGTGCCACTGGCCGAACCGGAGGCGCGGCGTGTAACTGTGCCGGTCACTGATCTGTGTCGCCAACCCGGAGAGGGGCGCGACAAGCAGTTGGTCTATGGTCAGCCCTTCGACGTGCTGGAGATCGAGGGCGGATATGCCTTTGGGCGCGATCCGGCGGACGGCTATGTGGGTTACCTCGATGCGGCCGTGCTGGGGGACGCGCGGGAGCCGACGCATCGGGTCACGGCGCGCGGTGCTCATGTCTATTCGCAGCCGGATTTCAAATCGCAGGAGGGGGCGCTTTTGCCCTTTGGTGCGCGGCTGACGGTGGTGGCGGAGGAGCCCGGGTATCTGGCGCTCCACGCGGGCGGTTGGGTCTGCGCGCAGCACGTGGCACCGTTGGTCACAAAGGATTGGGTCGCCGTGGCGGAGCGATTTCTGGGGACGCCGTATCTATGGGGCGGGAACACCGCCTTTGGGATCGACTGTTCGGGGCTGGTGCAGCTGGCGATGCAGACAGACGGGCGGGCCTGTCCGCGCGACAGTGACATGCAGGAGGCGGCGTTTGCGGCGGCCACCGAGCCCTATCAGCGGGGCGATCTGGTGTTCTGGAAGGGCCATGTGGGGATTTTGCTGGATGGGGAGACGCTGCTCCATGCCAATGCCCATCACATGGCGGTGGCGATTGAGCCTTTGGCGGAAGCGATTGAGAGGATCGGGGCCAAAGAGTTTGGCGAAGTCACCAGCGTGGCGCGGCCGGGATGAACGGGTGCTGCCCGGTGTTGCCACCGGGCGTTTTCTTATTCGACCGCGCGGATCAGTTTGCGCTCCAGCACGCGGAGCACGGATTTGAGATCGTGGCCGCGTTTCAGCACCTGACCTTCGGCACCGATGACGGCGTACATGCCCTGTCGGCCACGTAGTTTGGGGCGCTTTTCGATGCGGTAGAGTGGGTGTTCGGCGGTGCGCCGGAACACGGAAAATACCGCTACTTCCTTGAGCGAGGAGATCCCGTAGTCGCGCCATTCGCCGGCGGCGACCATGCGCCCGTAGAGCGACAGGATCTGGCTGAGTTCAGTGCGGTGGAAGGAGACCTGTTCGGGCAGGCGAAACTGTGCGGGCTGCATGTTCATGGTTCCAGAGTTGCCGTGATCGGCCGCGAAATCAAGCCTGCCGAATTCTTGCCCAAAAATAGCCCGTGAAGTTTCACGGCGCCGACCAACCTTTGCCGCGGGGCAGCGTCACAAGGGTTGGGCAACGCAAGGCACCCTGGGGGTTGCGTTTCTGCCCCCACCTAAGGCGACCTTCGGGGTGTCTTGCCTGCGCTTCTTCCTTCGGGAGGTGAGCGCGATAAGGGTCGGCTGGGGGCAGCCGGCCCTTTGTGCTTTCTGGGTTACCCGAACTGTCCCTATCCAAACTGTCCTATCCAAACTGTCCCTGGCAAAACCAGCCGCCGCTCTGCGCGCCGCCATGGGCGAAGTAGAGCCAGAGCCGTTCGCCCTGTTTCGTGACCACGTGCCAGTAGTCCCGCGTGCCCGTGCGCCAGGCGCGTTCGTCGAGCCACCATTCCGGCGCGATGCGTTCGGGGCCGCGCGCACTGTGGGTGTCGAACCAGCGCCCGCGCCATTTGAAACGGGCAGGCATGGCGGGGGTCTCGGGCGCGTCGACCAGTTCCACGGGAAAGAGCGTCAGCGGGCGCGGCGGGTGGTCCCGGGGCCAGTCCATGACCGGGTCCGAATAAGCCGCGGTGAGCGTGAGCGCGGTTTTCTCGGGAATGTGGGAATTGCCCGGGTGGCGGCGGGTGACGGCGTCAGTCCCGATCCGTGCGCCGATGCGCCCCATGAGGTCGTCGATGTCGGAATGCGCCTCGGGCGGTGCGTCGCCGGGCAGGTGGCGGTGCTGTTCGGGGCGCACGGGTTCGGTCACCGGGGCGGTGAGGCGCAGCAGGTCGATGCCGTATCCTGCGTCGATCTCGGGGATCTTCATCTTGAGCAGCGGGCGCATGCGGTCGGGCAGCGCGGAGGGGCGGGCGAGGCCGACCTCGATCGCCTGAGAGGTGCCGTCGGCGCGATGCGCCTCGAGCCTGAGCCTGCGGGCACCGCGCCCGGCATCGGCGAGCCGTTTGCCCAGCGTGGGCAGCATCCGGTTCACGGCCTCTTCGACATCCGCCTCGAGCCCGATGGGTTCGGGCAGCGTCATGCGGCAGGCAAAGCGCGGCGGCGGTTTGGCCGGGCTGATCGGTTCGTTCAGCAGCCCCAGTGCCTGATCCAGCCTTTGGCCCAGCAGTTGCCCGTAGCGGCGCACGAGGGGCGCGCGGGGCTGGTTGAGCACGTCCTCGATCCGGCGCAAGCCCACGCGGTTAAGTTCGGTCACGGTTTCTTCGGCCAAGCGGAGCGCGGCCACGGGGAGCATCCCGATGGCCTGTCGGGTCTGGCCCGGTGCGGCGACGCGGGCCTGGCGGGTGCGCAGGGTGACGATCTTGGGCGCGGCACCGCCCTTTTCCCAGTTGCGGCGTTTCACGGCGCGGGCGCGGGTGGCGTAGGCCTCCTGATCGATGGCGTCGCCCGAGCGCGTGGCGGTGGGCCCCTGACCGGCATAGCGCGCCAGTGCCCAGGCAGCGCCCGGCGTGTCGGCGATCCCCAGTTGCACGGTGAGCCCGAAGCGGGCGCAGTCGCTTTCCACGATCTCGGTCACCCCGTCCTCGCCGCCAAAGAGATGCGCAGAGCCGGTGAGGTCGATGAAGAGCCCTGCCGCCCCGCTGGTGGAAACCCAGGGGGAGAGCTTTCCGGCCCAGCGCTGCAGATGGCCGAGAAAGGCGGCCTCTGCGGGTATGTTTTCCTTTTCCGTCAGGAGCGTGCTGCACATGGCCAGCGCATCGCGCAGGGGCTGTCCGGCGTAGAGGCCGGCCTCTGACGCGTCATCGGAGAGCGACACGAGCGTTTGCAGATTGCCGGTCTCGCGCACCACCGCGAAGGGGGCGGTGATGGTCCCCCGCGCGCGCCGCAGGAGCCGTTCCGCCGCCAGTCGCGGAAACCAGAGAGCCACGATGCGGCGGCCGGTTTTTTCGAACATGTTCCCCATTTGTTCACATTGCGTGATTCTGGCGGGGGAGTCGAGGGGACCCTAGCCGCAGTTCACGCGCGTGACGGTATTGGTGTCATCGAGGACGATATTGAGGCGGTTTGCCATAAAGTCCGCGGTAACGGCATCGCCAGGGCGGATCGTGCGCACGGGGCCGAGGATTTCTTCTTTGAGGAGTTCTTCCTGCCCGAGGCCGATGAGGCGCTGGAGTTCGTCGGCACCGCAGGCGGCCCCCGCGGCGGCGTCGGCCTCGCTGGTCGAAGGGCTGTCGGTGACGGCACAGGCACAGAGCGTGGCGACGGCGAGGAGGGGGGCGAGGTATTTCATGGGGTCAGCATTGCCTGAGGGATGCCGGGGTGCAAGCAGGCTAGGGCAGTTTCTGCGGAGCGGGCAGTTGGTCCGCGTTTTGCGCGGCCCAGGCGTGCATCTGTTCGAGCAGCGGGATCAGGCTGTAGCCTAGGGGCGTCAGGCTGTATTCCACATGGGGCGGAATGGTTTTGAAATCCTTGCGCTCGACGAGGCCGGTTTCTTGCAATTCCGTCAACTGCCGCGTCAGGGTGCGGTGGGTGATCTTGCCCAGATGGCGCTGGAGCTGATTGAACCGGCAGCTGCCCTGCGCCAGCCAGTGGATGATCAACAGCTTCCACCGGCCCGAGATCGCCGAGATCAGCGCTTCGATCTGGCAGCGGCTTTGTAAATCGTCTTGGCTCATAACGGTATCCTCAATGACCGTACTTGTCACAAGTAGCGTGTATTTCTAGCTACCGTTCAACACGGGCTCAAGGCAATGGAGAATAGGGTGGCCAAGAAAAAGATCGTTATCGTCGGTGGGGGCTATGTGGGCTTTGAGGTCGCTCAGGCGCTGGACGCCGATGCCGATGTCACGCTGATTGAACAGCGCGAGGCCTTTGTTCAGCCGCCCGCCGCGATCCGCGCGCTGGTGGAGCCCGCGCTGCTGGACCAGATCATCCTTCCTTACGACAAGCTGCTGTCTGAAGGGCGGGTTGTGCGGGGGCGTGCGGCATCGGTCACTGGGACGGAGGTCACCTTGGAAACCAGCGAGGTGATCCCAGCGGATTTCATCGTGATCGCGACCGGGTCGAGCTATGCCGCGCCGTTCAAGCCAGCAGGCACCAGCATCGCTGATTTCCGCGCGGCGAGCACCGCCGTCAGCGCGCAACTAGCCGAGGCCAAGTCCGTGGCCATCGTAGGCGCAGGTGCCGTGGGGACCGAGCTCGCCGGTGAGATTGCCGCCGCCCAGCCGGGCAAGACCATCACGCTGATCTCGTCTGAGGCGACGCTCTTTCCGATGTACCCGGCCAAGCTCGGCGCGAGCCTCAAGCGCAAGCTGGAGGGTGCGGGCGTCGAGGTTGTCCTCGGGCAGCGGGCGCAGGATTTGCAGCATCTGGATCGGCCCTATGCTGGCTCTGTCACGCTGGCGGATGGCCGCGTGATTACGGCTGACCTAATTTTCCCAGTGGTTGGGTCCAGGCCCGAAGCCTCGCTCGCGGCGGGCCTGCCGGGTGCGGTGACCGGGGCCTCGGGGCGTGTCGCCACGGACAAGTGGCTGCGCCCGTCGGATTATCCAAATGTCTTTGTGGCCGGCGACATGGCCGATACCGGGGACGGCATGACCATTGTCGCGACCGCGCGGCAGAACCCGTGGCTGATCAAAACCCTGAAGAAGGTGATCGCCGGGGCGAGCGTAGAGAATCAGAAGCCTTACACGCCGTGGAAGAAGGCGCCGATCCTCCTGCCGCTGGGGCCGCAGATCGGCAACAGCTGGATCTTCGCGACCCTGGGCGACTGGGTCACCCGGTCGATGAAAGGCAAAGAGCTGTTCATCCCGAAATATCGCAAGGCGTTCAGGCGGAACTGAAGCTCTGGCCGGTGGTCACCTGTCCATCAGGTAGTCCGCCACCGCCTGGTAGGCGGGCAGCGACGTCGGATCGATGAAGCCATTTTGCGCCTGCGGGAAGGAGGCCAGCCTGACGAGGACCATGTCGGCGGTCGGGTCGACATAGATCGTCTGACCGTGGACCCCGCGTGCGGCAAATGCGCCATTGTCGTTATGGAAGACCCAGAACTGGCTGGTGTAGCTGCCGTTTGCGATGGTGGGGAAGCCGCCGAATTTCGACTGGTCGCCGCCCGCGCGGATCTTGGACACCACGGCGGCAGGGAAGAGGCGGGTGCCGTCTGACGCGATGCCCTCGTCCAGCAATAGCTGGCCGAGCCTGCCGAGGTCGCGCAGCCCGGCTGTCACGCCGCCACCTGCGAAGGGCACGCCCTTGCCGTCGACTGTCTGGTAGGCGTCCTGTTCGGCGCCCATGCGAGACCATAAACGTTCGGAGGCAAGGTCTGTGACGGCGGTGTCCGTGACCCGGCTGATAATCCAGCCCAGCATGTCGGAATTGATGGTTTTGTAATGAAACTCTGCGCCGTGGTCGCCGTCGGGGGCGACCTCTTGCAGGTATTCCCAATAGCCGTCGGGGCCGCTGTAGTCGACCGGTTTCGGCAGCGGGCTGGCGGCGGCGGAGTAGAGCCAGATATCGGCATTCGGGTCCGAGTAGTCCTCGGAGTATTTGACGCCGGTGGTCATATCCATGACCTCGCGGATGGTGGCCGTGGCGAAGGCGCTGGTGCCGATTTCGGGGATGATGTCGCGGACGAGGAGGGTGTCGTCCAGCGCGCCCTCGGCCACGAGGATTTCAGCGAGAAGCCCGGTGATCGATTTGGTCATCGACATGATCGCGTGTTTGCCGCCTTCCTCGAGGCAGCCGAAGTAGCGTTCATAGACGACCTCGCCCCGATGCAAGATCAGCATGCCGTCGGTGTAATTCTCGAAGAGGGATTGTTCCCAAGTCATCGGGTCGGTGGCGTTTAGGGGCGTGAAGGTCAGGGCGTCGATTTCGGAGCGAAGGTCGGCGAACTCTGCAGGGGACGGATAGGCCAACGCCATGGGCGCGCCGAGGCCGCGGCTGATTTCCTCGGTCGGGAGGAATTCGCGCAGGTGACAGACGGACCAGCGCAGCTTTGGAAAGCTGAAATAGTTCGCGTCCGGCTGGGTGATCAGTTTGTCTGGGGCAGGCGGGAAGCCTTGCATCCAGCCCATCACGTTCGGGTCTGATTCCTGCGCAGAGAGCGGACCCGTTTGCGCCTGTAAGGGTGAAACAGCGAGCGCGAAGGCAAGGGCGCTGGCCCCCAAACGTGTCATGATAGCGGCCATTTCGATCCTCCCTGCATGGGTCATGTACCGTTGCCTTACGACAGGTAGAGCGGTTCGGGCTGGAGTCTCCTTGCCGGAGTGCAGCGGTTTGGGTGCGGCCACGGGAGAAGGTGTTATAGTATAACATTATCGAATGATTTCAGAGGTTTCGCACCACGCCACGCGTCAAGAATCGTTGCAATGACACCGGGGCTGAGCCACGGTTGCCGGAATAATTTTTGGGAGGAAGCCACGATGCGCACCCGTGCAGCCGTTGCGATGGAGGCGGGTAAACCGCTGGAGATCATGGAAGTGAACCTCGACGGCCCCAAGGCCGGTGAGGTGCTGGTGGAGATGAAGGCTACCGGGATTTGCCACACGGATGAGTTCACCCTGTCGGGCGCGGACCCTGAAGGCATGTTCCCGGCGATCCTGGGCCATGAGGGCGCGGGCGTGGTGATGGAAGTGGGCGAGGGTGTGACCTCTCTGAAGCCGGGCGACCACGTGATCCCGCTCTATACTCCGGAATGCCGGGAGTGCGATTACTGCCTCAATCCCAAGACGAACCTGTGCCAGGCTATTCGGAGCACTCAGGGCCAGGGTGTGATGCCTGACGGTACTTCGCGATTCTCGATGCTCGATGGAACGCCGATCCTGCATTACATGGGCTGTTCGACTTTCGCGAACCACACGGTGCTGCCGGAGATCGCGCTGGCGAAGGTGCGCAAGGACGCGCCGTTCGACAAGATCTGCTATATCGGCTGCGGCGTGACGACTGGCATTGGTGCGGTGATCAACACCGCCAAGGTCGAGATTGGATCACGCTGCGTGGTCTTTGGTCTGGGCGGCATTGGTTTGAACGTCATTCAGGGCCTGCGGCTCGCGGGCTGTGACCAGATCGTGGGCGTCGACCTGAACCCGAACAAGGTGAACATGGCCACGGCATTCGGCATGACCGATTTCGTGAACCCCAAGGACGTTGAGGGGTCGCTGGTCGACCATCTCGTCGAGCTGACCGGTGGCGGCGCGGATTACTCTTTCGATGCCACGGGCAACGTGAACGTCATGCGCGACGCGCTGGAATGTGCCCATAAGGGCTGGGGTGAATCGATCATCATCGGCGTGGCCCCGGCGGGCGCCGAGATTGCCACGCGGCCCTTCCAGCTGGTCACCGGGCGTGTCTGGCGCGGCACCGCCTTTGGCGGGGCGCGGGGTCGCACAGATGTGCCCAAGATCGTGGATTGGTACATGGACGGGAAGATCGAGATCGACCCGATGATCACGCACACCATGGGTCTCGAAGACATCAACACGGCCTTTGAATTGATGCATGAAGGCAAGTCGATCAGATCGGTGGTGACCTATTGATCCTCTTCCTGTTTTGATCGGTTAAGCACCGTTTGGTCGCTTGCCATCCTCGGTGAACGGCCACAGGTTGAGCATTGGGGAATGGCTGGTTTGCTGGAGTTAAACCTTTGGAATGCGGTTTTCGTTAACTATGACTGATAAATTTCGCTCGAGTCATTGTGACGTCGTGAGAACATGGCAAGGGTTTTTCCCCGCGCTGAGCCTCTGTTAATTGAATATGGGGGCCTAACGTAAGATGTTGCATAGTCACGTATTTGCCTCTTTTTGAGGGTATGCGGGACGCGTAAATGGTTGTGTACTGTTAAAAGAGGCGAAGAAAAGTGCCGACACTTCAGATTTTTGAGCTCAACTTGGACCCACTCAGCAGTGCTGACGTGACCATTACTGATGAGTTCTTCGTGGAAGTCATCGACGATGATGGTCAGTTGGAAGCTAGTGACGGCAACAACACCACCCAGTTCGAACCTACGGACTTGCCCGCGGATTTTGTTAATGATTCCGAGACTTTCCAAACCTTTGAAACGTACACCGGCACGGACGCTGGCGGTAATACCGTTACGTTCACGCTGATCCAGTTCAGCAGCAGCCTTTATATGTTCGTAACCGAAGGGTCAGTTGAGGTCGGTGACACGATTTTCGGTACCAACAACAACATCGTTACTGCGCCAGATGTAGACTATACCGATCTTCCAGATTTTGTATGCTTTACAAAGGGTTCCTTGGTCGAAACGCCGAATGGTGCCGTTGCAATTGAGACGCTGAAGCCAGGCGATCTGGTGAACATTGCGGGTGATGAGCCCAAGGAAGTCAGGTGGATTGGAACCCGCCGGCTCACGGCGCGAGAGGTGTGGATGAATCCGCATCTGCGCCCGGTGAGGATCAAGGCCGACGCGCTAGGTCCGGGCGTGCCGTCCCGAGATGTACGCGTGTCGCAGCAGCACCGCGTTGCGGTTACGGCGGCGGCATCGGAGCTCTTGTTTGGGACCAATGAGCTTCTTGTTCCGGCGCGCTTCCTTGTGAACGGATCAACCATCGTCATCGAAGAGGGTCCGTTGGATGTCGAGTTCATCCACCTGTTGTTCGACCAGCATGAGCTGGTCAACGTAGCGGGGCTTTGGTCCGAATCGTTCTTTTTGGGGGACACGGTGGGTGACGAGATGTCAGAAGCCGTCCGGGCAGAGATTTTGGAACTTTTCCCTGAACTGGCAAAGTCCAGCGCGGCCGATTCGGTCACAAAGTTCAAAGTGCTCCGAAAGTTTGAAGCAGAAGCCATCGACTCTCACTTCAGTGCATACCAGCCAGAAACCGCCATTCACTAGCTATTCCAGCCATAGAACCACTGCGTGGGCTGATAGAGTAGCTATGCGGCGTACCGAGCCAGGAACATGTCCACCGCGCCGTCCATGGTGCGCTGTTTTTCTTCCTCGGTGAATTCCGTCTGCACGCACATCATCACGCGCGGGAAAATCCATGATTTGCACAGTTCGGCGAATTGATGCGCGGCAAGGACCTTATCCGGGATGTCGAGTTCGCCGCGGGCCTCAGCTTCGTCGAAGTAGGGCACAAGTTCGCGTTCGATGAGGCCGGGGCCTGAGTCATAAAACCCCTGACCGAGTTCTTCGAACTGGCCGCTTTGCCCGATGGCGAGGCGGAAGGACTGTTGCCCGAAATCGGACATGTAGAAATCCATCAGCACGCGCGCGGCGAGGGGCATGACGGTGCGGGGGGACCTGCTTTTGTCGATGAGCGCCTCGGCCTGTTGGGCGCGGGCTTCGCATTCGCGGCTCATCACCTCGACAAAGAGCAGTCTTTTGTCGGGGAAGTAGGAATAGAGCGTGGCTTTGGACACACCTGCGCGGCGGGCAATGTCGTCCACAGACGCACGATCAAAGCCGACTTCCATGAAGACTTCGGTGGCTCCTTCGACGACTTGGTCGAATTTCCGGCCCTTGCGGACCTGTGGGCTTCCGTCTGGCATTTGGCCTCCCTTGCCAGAATTATAAACTGGTGGGTTTAATTCCGGCAAGGGAGATCGCCGCCTTACTTCTGGTCCGTGAGTGTGGAAACGACGAGGGAGCCGTCCTGCGGGGGTGTGTCCGCCGAGCTCTCAGGGAAGGTGAGAGTGGGGAACAAGGGAGCTGCAGGAAGTGCTGCAACAGAAGTGGCGGCGAATGCGAGAGTGAGGGCAACGAGGAAGGATTTCATGGCTGGTCTCCTTAAATGTGTCGGTTGGTGCTTGGGTCGGTCGCGTCTTTCTTGAACTGAACCGTTCGGTTCATGTTGATTTATCTAAACCATCGAGTTCACTTTGCAAGAGAAAAATGAACTGAAGGGTTCATTTTTTTCGTCAGCCCGTTTTGCGACGCGGGCTTGCCGCTGCGCGGACAGGGCTTTACCGATGGCGGCATGCTGCCGATCTTTCTGAAGACGCTCCCTTTTTTCGCGCTCATCGCGCTGGGCTATGGGGCTGGTCGGACGAAGTTTTTCACCGAAGAGGCCACCGCCTATCTGACGCGCTTTGTCTTCTACTTTGCGCTTTCGGCGATGCTGTTCCGGTTTTCGGCCAACCTGTCGGTGGG
The DNA here is from genome assembly GCA_038747015.1 of Pseudomonadota bacterium. Taxonomy (GTDB): domain Bacteria; phylum Pseudomonadota; class Alphaproteobacteria; order Rhodobacterales; family Rhodobacteraceae; genus Shimia_B. The sequence continues at coordinate 39,256 of JBCDKE010000007.1, read as the reverse complement.
CGAAGTATTCAGCTGGCCTTTTGTGCTGGCCTATCTCTGGGGCACGATGCTGATCTATCTGCTCGCCACTGCGGTGGGCTTGATCCGCAAGCTCAAGGTCGACGAGATCGCGGTAGAGGCGCAGTGCGCCGTGATCGGCAATGTGGGTTTCCTCGGCATCCCCATGCTGGTGCTTTTGATGGGCGAAGAGGCCATTGGCCCGGTCATGATGGTTTTGGCCATCGATTTGATTGTCTTTGGCTCACTGATCGTGATCCTGATCACAGGGTCGCGGGATGGTAGGATGTCGCTGGGTATCCTCAAGACCGTCGGCACCGGGCTTTTGAAAAACCCGATGATCGTCTCCATGGCGCTGGGCCTGACCTGGGCCACCACCGGGCTGCCGATCCCCGGCCCGGCGGAGGAGTTCCTGCAGATTCTCGGATCGGCGGCGACACCGGCGGCGCTCTTTGCTATTGGGGCATCTCTGGCGACGAAATCGGCCAACAAGCTGGCGATTACGGGCTATCTGAGCTTTCTCAAGCTGGTGGCGACCCCTGCGGCGGTGGCCTTTGCGGCGCTCGTGATCTTTCCTGTAGAGCCTTACGCGGCGGGCGTGATGATCGCGGCCTCGGCGCTTCCGGTGGCGGGCAACGTGTTCATCCTCGCCCAGCATTACGGCGTCGCGCCGACGCGGGTGTCGGCGTCCATTCTCATTTCCACGGCTGTGTCGGTCGTCACCGTTTCACTGGTGATCGGCTGGGTCAGCGGCTTTGCAATACCGGGAGGGTAACCATGGAAACCGTGTCAGAAAATGCCTGCTTTGGCGGGGTTCAGGGCGTCTATACTCATGCCTCGGAGCTTTGCGGTTGTGACATGACCTATGGGTTGTTCCTACCCGAAGAGGCCAAGGCGGGACCGGTGCCGGTGCTGTGGTATCTCAGCGGGCTGACCTGCACCCATGAGAACGCCATGGTGAAGGCAGGCGCGCAGGCCTGGGCTGCGGAGGCTGGGATCGCGCTGGTGTTTCCCGACACGTCGCCGCGGGGCGAGGGGGTCGCCGATGACGAGGCCTATGATCTGGGGCAGGGCGCCGGGTTTTACGTGGACGCCACAGAGGCGCCGTGGTCACCGCATTTCAAGATGTGGAGCTACATCACCGAAGAGCTGCCTGCCGTGGTGGCGGGGCAGGGCGTCGACCTGAAGCGCCAGGGGATCACTGGCCATTCCATGGGCGGCCACGGGGCGCTGACGATCGCCATGGCTCATCCCGGGCGGTTCAAGTCGGTATCGGCTTTCGCACCGATATCTAACCCGACGGCGAGCGATTGGGGCCGCAAGCAGCTGGGAGCCTATCTGGGCAGCGACGAGGCCGTTTGGGCGCGCCATGACGCGGCGCTGCAGATGGCGGCGATAGGGCTTGATGCGCCGTTGCTGGTGGATACTGGCACGGCGGATCAGTTTATTGATCTTTTAAATCCCGAGGCCTTGGCGGGGGCTATCGCGAGCCGCCGACAGCAGGCGGTTTATCGGATGCAGCCCGGGTACGATCATTCCTATTTCTTCGTGGCGAGCTTCATGGCCGATCACGTGGCTTTCCACACTGAAGCGTTGTTCGGGTGATCTATGTCGACGCCGATGCCTGCCCGGTGAAGGCCGAGGTGGAACGCGTGGCGACGCGCCACCGGCTGGGCGTGGCCATGGTGTCTAATGGCGGAATTCGCCCGTCGCCCAACCCGCTGATCGAGATGGTGGTCGTGCCTGACGGGCCTGACGAGGCGGACAAATGGATCGCGGATCGCGCCGGGGCGGGGGACGTTGTCGTCACCGGGGACATCCCACTGGCCGCCAAAGCGGTGGATGCCGGTGCATTGGTGATAAAGCCCAACGGCGAAGCGCTGACGGCAGCCAATGTAAAACAGGCGCTGGCGACGCGGGACCTTATGGCCGACCTGCGCGCCGCGGATCCGTTCCGGCAGGGCGGTGGGCGGCCGTTTTCGAAAGCGGATCGCAGCCGGTTTCTGGACACGCTGGAACGGCTCGTGCGGCAGGCGCGGTAGCGATTTCTTGCAAAGAAATCGGGCCGAAATCTTTGTAAGATTTCGGTGCCTCGCTTGGGGCGACATCCGGGCGTCGCTCATAGACCTGAAGCACTGCGGATTTCTGCGAGGCTTGCAGCCATGCTGAAATCGCTGACCGCAAATCCCTCACGCTTTGGTGCTGCCTGCGCGGCGCTGGCTGTGGTGATGTTTTCGGCCAATGACTCCACGATCAAATTTCTGTCTGGCGACTACGCGCTGCACGAGGTGGTGCTGATCCGGTCCCTGATCGGGCTGGTGATCGTGTCGGTATTTGTTTTTCCCTATGCAGGTGGCTGGGGTGTGATCCGTACGCGGAGGCTGTTTCTGCACATCCTGCGCGGTCTTTTGGTGGTCTTTGCCAATATCACTTTCTTCCTTGGTCTCGCGGTGTTGCCGCTGGCCGATGCTGTGGCGATTTTCTTTGTGTCTCCCCTGTTGATCACCGTGTTCTCTGTGATCTTTTTGGGGGAGCATGTGGGGCCGCGCCGCTGGGTGGCGGTCATCGTAGGCTTCATCGGTGTGCTGATTGTGCAGAGACCGGGAACCGAGGCGTTTCAGCTGGCCTCGCTTTTGCCCGTGGCGGCGGCGGCATCCTATGCCGGGCTTCACATGATGACACGCTTCATCGGCAAGACCGAGAGCGCTGCTACCATGACGGTCTATATCCAGCTGACGTTCATTGTGGTTTGCGCGCTCTTTTGGTTGATCGTGGGCGACGGGCGTTTTGGTGAACAGGAAAACCAGGCGCTGGCTTTTCTGTTCCGGGCCTGGGCTTGGCCTGAACCGGGTGACTGGCCGCTCTTTCTTTTGATCGGGGTCGCGACAGGATTTGGCGGGTTCCTGATCAGTCAGGCCTACCGCGTAGCGGAAGCTGCTGTTGTGGCGCCGTTCGAGTATCTCGCGCTGCCCATCGCCATTGTTATGGGCTACGTGGTTTTTGGCGAAACCCCGGATACCACCACCTTTGCCGGGATCGCGCTGATCCTCGGCTCCGGGCTATTTATCATCTGGCGAGAGGCCCGCGCCGAACAGGATATGGTTGACGTTCCGCGCGCACGGCGGTGATCTGGCCCCATGATACAAGCAGTGATTTTTGACATCGGCAATGTGCTGATCGAGTGGCATCCCGAGCGGTACTATGACCGCGTCATCGGGGAGGAGCGGCGCAAGGCGTTGTTCACCGAAGTTGATCTCCATGGGATGAACGATCGCGTGGACAAGGGCGAAGGATTTCGCGACGTGATCTACGAGACGGCGGAGGCCTACCCGGCGTGGCGCGGTGAGGTGCGGCAATGGCACGACAACTGGATCGAGCTGGCGCAGCCGGTGATTGATCATTCGGTGCGGCTGTTGCGGGCATTGCGGGCCAAGGGGGTCCCGGTTTTTGCGCTGACGAATTTCGGGGTCGAGAGCTTTGCCTATGCCCAGACGCAGTATGATTTCCTGGGTGAATTTGATCGCGAATACGTCTCGGGCCGGATGCGGGTGATCAAACCGGATCCAGAGATTTACCGGATGGTGGAGGAAGACTGCGGGGTGGAGCCGGGGGCATTGCTCTTTGCCGATGATCGGGCCGACAACATCGCCGCCGCCGCAGCGCGGGGTTGGCAGGGGCATCTTTTTGAGGGTCCGCAGGGTTGGGCAGAGAGGCTGGTGGCCGAAGGGCTTCTCACTGCGGGTGAAGCCGCGTGAGCGTCCCGTTCATCAGTTTTGAGCAAGGCGAGGCGGCCCTGGACTGGCTTGGCCTCACGCAGGCTTTGGAGGCGGGGCATGCCCTCCCGAAAGCGTCGATCGAGGATTCGTTTCTCTACCGGGGTGACGACACGATCCTGAGCCGCGCCGCCTGGATCGACGGGCTCGGCGCGCTGGTAAAGACCGCGACGGTCTATCCTGGCAACCCGGCCAAAGGGCGGCCGATGATCGACGGGGCGGTGACGCTCTTTGACGATGCCACGGGCGCGCCGGCGGCGTTTATCGATTTCAAGCTCGTGACCAAGTGGAAGACCGCTGCCGATAGTCTGCTCGGCGCGCTCAAGCTCAGGCCCGAGGCGCGGCAGATTCTGATTGTGGGCGCGGGCACCGTGGGCCGGTCGATCCGTGAAGCCTTTGGCGCGGGGTACCCTCTGGCGGGTTTCGAGGTTTGGAACCGGAGCGCCGCGGCGGCAGATGCGCTGTGCGCAGAATATGACGCCACGCTGCCGGTGGGCGATCTGGAGGCCGCGGTAAAGCGGGCGGATATTATCGTGGGATGCACGATGGCGACGGAACCCTGGCTAAAGGGCGCATGGTTGCGCGAGGGGCAGCACGTGAACCTGATCGGGGCCTACCGGCCTGACATGCGCGAGGCCGATGACGAGGCCATCACACGGGCGCGGGTTTACGTGGACAGCTTTGACACCACGCTGGGCCATATCGGAGAGCTGAAGATCCCGCTGGAGGCGGGCGTGATCGCGCGCGAACACGTACTGGGAGACTACTATTCGGGCGGGTTCGAGCCCGGTGGTCTTTCGATCTTCAAAAACGGGGGCGGCGCGCATCTCGATCTGATGACGGCGCGCTACATACTGGATCAGGTGACATGATTACGGATGAACAGATCGAGGCCTATCAGCGCGACGGTGCGGTCATGGTACCGGGCGTCTTTCGCGACTGGGTAGATGTCATGGCCGAGGCGGTGGACGCCAATATGGCGGAGCCTGGGCCTTACGCGTCAGAGAACGCGGTGACCGAGGGCCGGTTTTTCGATGACTACGTGAACTGGACCCGCCTGCCCGCCATGGAGCGGGTCGTGCGCGAGAGCCCAGCGGCGGAGTTGGCTGCGCGGGCAATGCGGTCCGAGACGGCGCAGTTTTTCCATGACCACGTGTTGGTCAAAGAGGGTGGGACGCCGAAACCCACGCCCTGGCACCAGGACGGGCCATATTACTTTGTCGAAGGTGAGCAAACCGTGAGCATGTGGGTGCCACTGGATCCGGTGCAGGAGGCGTCGCTGAGGCTGATTGCTGGCTCGCACCGCTGGACCAAGTCCGTGCGCCCTGTGAGCTGGGCCGATGACAGTGATTTCTACGAGGGTGAGCACGACTGGATGCCGGTGCCCGATCCTGACAGTGACGCGACCCTGGGGCATTCATTGCTCGAATGGGCGATGGGGCCCGGTGACGCGGTGCTGTTTGATTTTCGCACGGTGCATGGTGCGCGAGGCAATCCCGGGGCCGGGCGGCGGCGGGCGCTGTCGCTGCGCTGGGTGGGTGATGACGCGCGCTATGTGGAGCGGCCGGGGCGGACCTCGCCACCGTTTCCGGGGCATGGGATGTCCGGTGGACAGCGTTTGCGCGAGGATTGGTTTCCGGTGCTTTACGGCGGCTAGGGTCGCCGGGCCGACGCTGTTTGCCTGGCGGCAAAGACGCCCCGCCCACCTTCCCTTCGGGAGCATTTTTTGCGCGTTTCGTGCGCGTGGTGGGTGCGCTTTCAAGTATTTTTGAAACAAAGAAGGGACGGGGCCCTAGAGGAAGCTGCTGGCCGCGACGAAGATGGCCATCCCGGCGGCCATGGTGGCGACGATGTTTCGCGTGACGATGGCTGTGGCGAGGGAGGCCAGTGCGGCGGCGTAGGCGGCCGGGGTGCCATTGGCCAGCGCTGAGGCCACAAGTGCGGTGACAAGGCAGCCCGGAAAGACCTGCAGGATGCGGCGGAAGAGGGGACGCTCCATCATCGCGGCGCCGGCGATGTAGCCCACGGCGCGCAAGCCGATGGTGGAGGCGCAGAGGACGGCGATGAGGAGCCAGTGGTCAGCTGTCATCGCGGTTCACCAGAAAATCTGTCGCGACGCCTGAGACCGCCCCGATGATCAGCGCGGCGGCTGTGGGGAGGCCGAGTTTCACCAGCGCCACGGTGATCACGAAGGTGACGATCCAGGGGATCAGGGCGCGGCGGCCCGGCCACATGGCGCGGGCCATGGCGATGAAGGCGGCGGTGAAGGCAAAGCCGATGCCGAAGCGGTCGAGGTCGGGGATCGTCTGACCGATGATTGCGCCTGCCACCGTGGAGGTCACCCAGAACGCCATGATGGTGAGCCCCGAGCCCAGGAGGAAGCGGCCGCCGACGCTAGGGTCCTTGGCGCGTTCGGCGAGGGTAAAGCCGAAGTTTTCGTCGGTGGCGTATTGCAGCGCGACGAGGCGCGCGGGCCAGGAGAGCTCTTTTAGGATCGGGGTCATGGAGGCGGCGATGCCGATATAGCGCAGGTTGAGCGCGGCCCCGGCCAGCGCGGCCCCGATGACGGTGCCCGTGGTCAGGAACTGGTCCACGGCGGCGATCTGGGAGGAGCCTGCGAAGACCACAACGCCCATCGTGCCGATCGCGAGCGGGGAAAACGCGGCCTCGGCAGCGAGGACGCCGAAGGCGAACCCATAGGTCGCCACGCCCAGCGCCAGCGGCAGGATGGCAATGGCGCCGCGTCTCATGCCGCTTGCGGTTGGCGCGATTTCAGGGGGCTTTCCTTGATCGGGAGGTGCACGATTGCGCTGAACGCGCCGACGCCGACGCCGATCCACCAGACCAGCGTGTAGTCGCCGTAGATGTCGTACATCCGCCCGCCGAGCCAGACGCCGAGGAACGAACCGAGCTGATGGGAGAAGAACACGATCCCGTAGAGCGTGCCCATGTAGCGCAGCCCGTAGATATGGGCGACGAGGCCGCTGGTGAGCGGCACCGTGGCGAGCCAGAGCGAACCCATGGCCACTGAGAAGAGGATCACCGAGGTGGGCGTGATCGGGAACATGATGAAGAGCGCCGCAACGATGGTCCGGCCTGTGTAGATGCCCGCGAGCAGGTATTTCTTGGAGAACCGTTTGCCGGCCCAGCCTGCCGCCAGCGTGCCCGCGATATTGGCCACGCCGATGAGCGAGATTGCCACGGCGCCTAGCGCAGAGGTCGAGGTGATCCCGATGGAATAGAGCGCGCCGCCCGGCAGGATCGGGCCGCAGAGTTCGGTGACGAAGGCCGGGAAATGGGCGGTGACGAAGGCGAGCTGGTAGCCGCAGGAGAAGAAGCCAAGGAAGATCAGCGTGTAGGACGGGTCCTTGGCGGCCTTGAGGAGGACCTCGCCAAAGGTCTCTTCGAGTTCGGCCCTGGTGGCGGCTTCGGGGGCTTTCATGGCGGGCAGCACTGCCAGCGAAGCGATGATGGCTGCCGCGAAGATCAGGAACACGGTTTGCCACGGGAAGTAGCTGAGCAGGCCCTCGGCGATGGGGGCGCCGATGACCTGTCCTGCGGAACCTGCTGCGGTGGCTATGGCCAGCGCCATGGAGCGGTTTTCGTCGGAGGCGGCACGGCCCACCACGGCGAGGATCACGCCGAAGCCCGTGCCCGCGATGCCAAAGCCGATCATCCAGTTCAGCCACTGATGCGCCTCTGGCGTTGTGGAATAGGCCGAGGCCACCAGCCCCACGGCGTAGAGCACCGCGCCCATGATGATCGCTTTGCGATCTGTCAGTTTCTCGGCGATGGCGCCAAAGATCGGCTGGCCGATGCCCCATGCGAGGTTCTGGATCGCGATGGCCAGCGAAAACTCGGCCCGGAGCCAGCCGAATTCCTCGGCGATGGGGATCTGGAACACGCCAAAGGACGCGCGGATCGCAAAGCCCACCATCATAATCACGCAGCCCGCGACAAGCACGGGGGTGATCAGGGGAGCGGCGGGGCTGCGTGCAGAGTTACTCATTGGGTCAGTGGTGCGTGGTTTCGCGGGTCTGGTCAATTCAGCAATTTTGCATGCTGGGATAAGCTTTTGTGATGTGACGGTCGTGCGGACCCATGGATGACTCGTGACAAGGAACGCAGGGTTAGGGGTCGACACGGGGCGCGGTGCCCGACACTGAGGCTGCGACTGAAGGAGAGCCATGTCATGACAGTTTGGAATATTCGCATTTCGGCCCCCACCGGCGATTTCGGCGCGAAGCTGGAGATCGATGGAGATACCGTCGTGATGTCCGGCGAAAACGGGAGCAGCCCGGTCACCGATCTCAAGGCCAGCGACAACGCGATGAGCTGGTCGACCAAGATCGACAAACCGATGCCCATGACGTTGAAGTTCAAGGGCGACATCGACGGGGATGCGATGTCCGGCAAGGTGAAGTTCGGCGTGTTCGCCTCGGGCACGTTCACGGGCGAGAAGGCCTCTTAACGCGTTTGAGGCTGCTGCAATCTCGCGCTAAGCGTTTCGCGTGAGGATTAGCGAAGAATACGAGCGCCGCGTGGCCGCGGGCGAGCTGCGCGCCGATGAGGCGCAGCGGGCGGTATTGCCCGAGTTCGACCGCATGGCCGAGGCGCTGGCGGCCCCGGTCAAGAAGAAGGGCTGGTTCGGCAAGGCCGCGCCGGAGCCGGTGCGCGGACTTTACCTTTGGGGTGGGGTCGGTCGCGGGAAGTCCATGGTGATGGACCTCTTTGTCGAAGAGCTCACCGTGCCGGTGCGGCGGGTACATTTCCACGCCTTCATGCAGGAAATCCATGCGGCGTTGCACGCGGCCCGTCAGCGGGGCATGGAGGATGCCATCACCCCGGTATCCGCCGATGTGGCAAAGGACCTGCGCGTGCTGGCCTTTGACGAAATGCAGATCACCGACATCACCGATGCGATGATCGTGGGGCGGCTCTTTGAAAAGCTGTTTGAGGCCGGGGTCACGGTGGTGACCACGTCGAATCGGGTGCCTGATGATCTCTACAAGGACGGGCTGAACCGGCAGCTTTTCTTGCCCTTTATCGAGCTGATCAAGGAACAGCTCGTGGTGTGGGAAATGGTGTCGGATACCGACTATCGGCAGGATCGGCTGGAAGGTGAGCAGGTCTATTTCGCCCCGAACGGGCCCGAGGCGCAGGCGGCTATTCAGGGGATCTGGGACGATCTGGCCGGGGGAGAGGAGCCGCTGGATCTGCATGTCAAAGGCCGCGTCGTGACCCTGCCCGCGTTCCGCAATGGCGTCGGGCGGGCGAGCTTTCACGGGCTCTGCGGTCAGCCCCTGGGTGCAGCCGATTATCTGGCGGTGGCCGAGGCGGTGAAGGTCCTGATCCTCGAGGATATCCCTGCGCTGGGCCGGTTCAATTTCAACGAGGCCAAGCGGTTCGTGACCTTGATCGACGCGCTCTATGAGGCGCAGGTGCGGTTGATCGCGAGCGCCGCGGCGGAGCCGGAGATGCTCTATCTCGAGGGCGAAGGCGTTTTCGAATTTGAGCGCACGGCATCGCGTCTGCGGGAAATGCAGAGCGAGGGCTGGGGGCGCTAGACGCTTTTTATTGAGAATCTTGTCCAGATGTGTCAGCCTGAGTTTACACTATCGTGTGAAGGGGTGAGCATGGCACGGCAGAAAGACGGTCTGCGTTGGCGGCTGCGCGAAGAGACGCGCGAGACCCATAAAGAGCTGGATTACCAGGTGTCGGATCTGGACCTCGCCACCCGCGGGGGGCTGACGGCTTTTCTGGCGGGCAATGCGCTGGCCCATGCGGCGTTGATCCCATTTGATTTCGAATTCGACGGCCATATGGCGCGGCGCGTGGCGCTGATCGAACGTGACCTCGATACGCTGGGCGTGCCGATGCCGGACCGCGGGCTGGTCTTTGAGGCGCCGACCGTGGCGAGCGCGCCGGGCTATCGCTACGTGATTGCGGGGTCGGCCATGGGCGGGCGCATTCTGGCGCGGCGGCATGCGGCGTCAGCGGATAGGTCGATCCATGACGCGGACCATCTGCTGGGTGATCCCCTGTTGGGAGATTACTGGGCCGAGGTGCAGGCGGAGCTGGAAAAGATGCCGGAAGAAGGCCCCGAGGCCGAGGCGATCATTGCCGGGGCGAATGCGTGTTTTGCGCTCTTTGCAGCGGCCTTTGCGGCCGCCGCCGAGCCGCTATTGCTGGCCGCGGAGTAGCGTCAGCCCACCTGTTGGTGGACCTCAATCACATTGCCTTCGGGATCCTGAAAGAACACCTGATGCCATTCGGCGGAGAAGGCCGTGCCGTAATCCGAATAGGGAACGCCCTCGGCGTCGAGCATCGCTAGGAAGGCGGCGAGGTCGTCGGTGCGGAAAGCGATGTGACCCTTTTCGATCGGGTTGATGGTTTGGCCGTTTTTGAAATGCACTTTGAAGTCGCGCTGGGCGAGGTGCATCTGCATGGCGCCATCGGTGGCGAATTTGATTTTGCCGTCGAAGCCGCGCGTGTCGTCTGATTCCGTACGCGGAAAGTCCTCTATGGGCATGTTATCCAGGCCCAGCACGCGGGTGTAGAAATCGTGCATCCGGTCCACGTCTTCGGACACGAAATTGATGTGATGGAATTCGAGTTTCATCTTCCGCCCCCCGCTGCTTTGATCCGAGAACTTAACGCGACGGGGGGGAGGTGCAAGCTACCACTCGGCGACGGATCCGTCCTGATGGCGCCAGATCGGATTGCGCCAGCGATGACCCTCTTTGGCGCGTTCCTTGACGTAGTCCTCATCGATTTCCACCCCGAGGCCGGGGCCATCCGGGATTTTCACAAAGCCGTCTTCGTAGGCGAAGACGTCCTTGTTCACGAGGTAGTCGAGGATGTCGTTGGATTTGTTGTAGTGGATGCCGAGCGACTGTTCCTGAATGAAGGCGTTGTGGCTGACAGCGTCCACCTGGAGGCAAGCGGCGAGCGCCACGGGGCCCAGCGGGCAGTGCGGTGCGAGAGCGACATCGTAGGCTTCGGCCATGGACGCGATTTTGCGGCATTCTGTGATGCCGCCCGCGTGGCTGAGATCCGGCTGGATGATGTCGACATAGCCGTCGGCGAGGATCTGTTTGAAATCCCAGCGGGAATAGAGCCTTTCGCCGAGCGCGATAGGCGTGTTCACGTGGTTCACGATGTCCCGCAGTGCCTCTGCGTTTTCACTGAGCACCGGTTCCTCGATGAACATCAGGCGATAGGGTTCGAGTTCCTTGGCGAGGGTTTTCGCCATGGGTTTCTGCACCCGGCCGTGGAAATCTACACCGATGCCGAGATCGTAGCCCACCGCGTCGCGGATCGTGGCGATGGTGGCCACCGCTGCGTCGACCTTGGCATTGGTATCGACGATCTGCATTTCCTCGCAGCCGTTGAGTTTGATCGCCTGGAAGCCGCGCGCCATGACGTCCTTGGCGTTTCGGGCCACATCTGCCGGGCGGTCGCCGCCGATCCAGCTATAGACCTTGATCGTGTCGCGGCATTTGCCTCCGAGGAGCGCGTGGACCGGGAGGCCCGCCGCCTTGCCCTTGATGTCCCAGAGCGCCTGGTCGATGCCGGCGATGGCGGACATGTGGATGCCGCCGCCGCGGTAGAAGCCACCGCGATACATGACGTTCCAATGGTCCTCGATCAGGAGCGGGTCCTTGCCCACGAGGTAGTCGGAGAGCTCGTGCACCATCGCCTCGACGGCGAGCGCGCGGCCTTCGAGCACGGGTTCACCCCAGCCTGTAATCCCCTCATCGGTTTCGATCTTGAGGAAACACCAACGGGGCGGGACGATGTATGTCGTGAGCTTTGTGATCTTCATGGCGACGGGTTAGCGCTAGCGGGATCGATTGACCATGGGTCAGGGAAAAAAAGCGGGGCGCTTTGTCCGGTTCTGGGGTGGGGCGGGCGGCACTGTCCCCTTTTGGGAGTATCAGTGCCGCCCTCTGCTCTCTGGGTCGTGTCTTGCCTCAGAGGTTATTCAGATCCGGGATCCGGAGTAGTTGCCCGATGGAGAGGTCACCGCTGTCGCCCAGATGGCGGCGGTTTGCCTCAAAGATGACGTGAGCCTGGGTGGTGTCGCCGTAATATCGCAGTGCGATCGCTGGGAGGCTGTCGCCGAGGCGTACGGTGTGAACTGTCTGGATCGGGGCCGTGGCGAGCCGGGCGCGCAGGGCAATACCATCGAGCGCCGAATCTGGCCGCAGCACGGGGCGCAGGGAGGTGAGCACCGCGGCGTCTGCGGGAAGATCCGTGATCGTCATTGGCAAATTGGCGGCCCGCGTCACGGACATTTCGATTTCCGTGTCGGCGGCAGCAAAGAGGTCCTCGGCCGTCTGCCGAGCTGCGGGCTGGAACATGATCAGACCGGCGGTGGCGAGGGCAAAGGCTGAGAGGGTGAGTTCGGCTCGATAGGTCGCCGCCAGCCCTAGCACGCCGCCTGCGTACCGCGCCGGTTGGCGCTGGCCTTTCGAGTGCGTCCCGGGTGGCATGGCCTGTTTCGGCCCTGACACTGACATGCCTTCATCCTCATTATGCGCGCCATATCTGGTTGCAGCCAGCTTTGAGCAGGGCACGCATAGACTGCTGCACAGAATCTAGTGGGTGTCAGCGAATCAAGTCAACTGGCGGTGATTCGTTTCTCACCGCTGATTCGTGAATTTTGACGAATTGCGCGCCGATGGGCCGGTTTTTGCGGCCCTAGCCGTGATCCTGAAGGACGTTCCCGGCGAAATAGAGCGAGCCGCAGATCAGAATACGGGCGTTCGGGTCGCGTTGGGCGATGGTTTCGACCGCTTCCTGCGCCGAGGCCACGGCATAGGCGTCGATGCCGAGGGACAGCGCCGCGTCACGGGTTTCCTCGCCCGAAAGTGTGGCGGTCACGCCAGGGATGGTCACCCCGTAGAAGGCCGTCGCGTGGGCAGCGATCTGGGCGATGAAGCCGGTCACGTCCTTGGTCTGGAGCATGCCACAGATCACGTAGGTCGGCCGCGCCGGGTACCGTGCGAGCGTTCCGGCGATGGAGGCGCCCGCCGCCGGGTTGTGCCCGCCATCCAGCCAGAACTCGCAGCCGGGCGCGGCGTCGATCATGGGGCCCCTGGTCAGGCGCTGCATCCGCGCGGGCCATTCGGCGCGGGTGATGGCGGCCTCACAGGCCTCTTCGCCGTGGCCCAGCGCGCGGAGTGCTGCGAGCACGGTGCCCGCGTTTTCGATCTGGTGCGGTCCGGGCAGGTTGGGGAGCGGCAGGTCAAGAAGGCCGGTTTCGTCCTGAAAGACCAGCCGTCCGTGTTCTTCGGCGACGTGCCAGTGCTGACCGCGCGTCATCAGCGGTGCGCCTACGCGTTCGGCGGTGGCCTCGATGACATCGAGCGCGGCCTCCTGTTGCCGGGCCACGATGCAGGGCACGCCGCGTTTGATGATCCCGGCCTTTTCGCCAGCGATCTCCGGGAGCGTGTCGCCGAGGAATTGCTGGTGGTCGAGATCCACAGGCGTGACGATCGTCAGCCGGGGCTGGGCGATGACATTGGTGGCGTCGAGCCTGCCGCCGAGGCCCACCTCGAGCAGCACCGCGTCGGCGGGCGTGCGGGCAAAGGCCAGAATTGCCGCCACGGTCGTGATTTCGAAATAGGTGATCGGCTCGCCGCCATTGGCGTCGTAGCATTCGTCGAGCACTGCGGTCAGCGCTTCTTCGGATATCAGATCACCCGCGAGGCGGATACGTTCGTGAAAGCGCACCAGATGGGGCGAGGTATAGGCGTGGACCCTGAGCCCCGCCTGTTCTAGCCCGGCGCGGATCATCGCCTGGGTCGAGCCCTTGCCGTTGGTCCCGGCGATATGGATCACGGGCGGTAGCTGATCCTGGGGGTTGCCCAGCCGATCAAGCAGCCGCCAGACGCGGTCGAGCGTGAGGTCGATAATCTTGGGGTGCAGCGCCATCATCCGGTCGAGGATGGCGTCGGATGTCTGGTGGCTCACGCCTTGGCGTCCTCGCTTGCCGCTTCGGCGTCTGCTTCTTCCTTGGCGGACTGGATTGGCGCCGGGGCGGGCAGGTCGCCTTTGACGGCCGGGGTTTCGCCGGTGAGCATCCGCACGATCTGGATCAGTTCATCACGCATCTCGCCGCGCGGGGTCACGCGGTCAAGCATCCCGTGGTCGAGCAGATATTCAGCGCGCTGGAACCCCTCAGGCAGGGTCTCGCGGATCGTCTGTTCGATAACGCGTGGGCCTGCAAAGCAGATCAGCGCGTTGGGTTCGGCGATCTGGACGTCGCCCAGCATCGCGTAGGAGGCGGTCACGCCGCCTGTCGTCGGGTGGGTGAGCACCACGATGTAGGGCAGGCCCGCCTCCTTGAGCATCTGCACGGCGACGGTGGTGCGGGGCATTTGCATGAGGCTGAGAATGCCTTCTTGCATCCGCGCGCCACCAGCGGCGGAGAACAGGATCAGCGGGCGTTTGAGTTCCACGGCGCGTTCGGCGGCGGCGATGATCGCATTTCCGACATACATACCCATGGAGCCACCCATGAAGGAAAAGTCCTGCGCGGCGGCGACGATGGGCGTACGGCCCATTTCACCTTGGACCACGAGCATCGCTTCTTTTTCCCGGGTGGACTTCTGGGCTGTCTTCAGGCGGTCCGGGTACTTCTTTTGGTCGCGGAAGTTGAGCGGGTCGGCCACTGGCACGGGCACATCGATTTCTGTGAAGATACCGCCGTCAAAGAGCGACGTGAAGCGCGCGCGGGGGCCGATCGCCATGTGGTGCCCACAGTGAGGGCAGACGTAGAGGTTGTCGGCGAGTTCCCGGTGGAACAGCATCTGACCGCATTCGGGGCACTTGGTCCAAAGGTTCTCGGGCACCTCGCGGCGCGAAAACAGCGAGTTAATCGTGGGACGAACGTAGTTCGAGATCCAGTTCATTGCGGTCCACCTGTCCTGACGGGACCCAGATAGGGTGGGTCGCGACGAAACGCAATCAGCGTGCGATGGCGTTTCGGGCGGCCAGCCAGGTGATGGCGAGGATTATCAGCTCGTAGCCGGTGCCGATCCAGACGACGGCTGGGTCGGCTGCTACGCCTTCTGGGCCTGCCGGCGTCAGAAAGAGCGCGGCAGCGGACCACTGCCCGCCGACCTCGGCGGTGACACAGAGTGCCATGATGTTATTTGTAAGATGCAAGCCCAAGGCGGCGCCGATTGAACCCGTTCGCGCAGTGAGGTCCGCGCAGGCGAGCCCAAAGAAGGACGCCCAGAGCACATAGGCCCACGCTTCGGCGCCAGGCGAAGCAGGATCGTAGTGGGCCAACCCGAACCACACCGACGGCACAAGGAGCCAGAGCGCGCGGGATTTAAACAACGCCGCGCAGGTTTGTTGGAGATAGCCGCGATAGAGAACTTCTTCGGCGAGGCACTGGACGAGCAGAGCGAGGACCACAAAGGGCAGGAAGGCCAGCCACGCGGCGAGCGGGCGGGTTTCGATACCTCTGAGGTCCCAGCCGGACAGGAAGATCAGCAGGATTGCGAGGGCAAGGCAGGCACCCGCCACCCGCACCATGTCGGGCAGGAGGCGGTCAAAATCGCCGAAGAGCGACAGGAAGCGCCGGTTGTGGAGCCTTCGCGAGACAAAGCCCGTGAGAACCATGAGGACCGCAAAGAAGAGCAGGCCAAAGAGCAGCCCGGCCCGGGTGGTGCCTTCGGCGGCGCTGAGCGGGAGGACCGAAAAGGCAAGCGCGACAAGGGCAAACCAGCCGATATCGATGACGATGGCCGCGAAGACCAGTCGGCGCGGGGGACCGCCATCACCCGCCGGCGCGACAAAGCGGTCATGGGCCGCGTAGGGATCAGCCATAACGCCGCCGCCAGATAAGGTAGATTAGGGCCAGTGCCACCGCATCAATGCCGATCAGTGGCAGTGCAGCGGGTGCCGAGGCCGGAATACCGACGCTACCCAAGCTGAGGCCCGAGAGTGGCCCAGCGAGGGAGAAAATCAAAATCGCCTGACAGTTGTTGATAAAGTGAAGGCCCCAGGCAGCGCCCAGCGACCCAGTCCGTGCGGTGATGTCCGAGGCTACCATGGCAAAGGCGAATGTAATGGCAACGACAGCCCACCAGTTGCCCCCTTGGCTTGCCGGGTCAGTGTGGGCCGCCGCAAAGATCAGCGAGGGAATGATCATCCAAGCCGCACGCGCCGCAACGCCGAAGCGCGCCCCGAACTGCTGGAGCAGGTAGCCGCGAAAAACGAGCTCTTCGGCCCCGGTCTGGAGCAGGATCAGGGGCAAGGCGAAGGGCAGGTAGAGTAGCCATGTGCTAAAGGGCAGCTTCCATGCGATGTCCATGATGGCCGCAAAGACGGCCGCACCAACGACCCCAACTACTACTGCGATCAGCGCCATGCGCCTAAAATCGGCCCACAGCCGGTTTCGGTCGCCAAGCAACGTCCAGCCGCCGCGCTGATGCAGCAAGCGCGTCACGACGATAGCCGCGGCCGCCATGGCTATAAAGTGGAATAGCACCAGCAACAGCGCCGGAGGTGTGCGCCCAGTGAGAACATCGCCAGCCGTGCCGATGCCCGAGACTTGCAGAGCGAAGGTACCGGCAGCAATTATCCCTGCGGCACCTCCTGCATAAATCACCGTTACCAAGAGAATACCCGAGAGCGTCCGCCAGAGTTCGGAAGTGGGTCGCGCTGGCGCAGTGAAATCGGCGAAGCCGGGATAGGTCATGGACGCAGACCTAGGCCCCGCGACAACCGGGCGCAACGGCATTCGCCGGAATTGCGAGCGCGCGCTTGCCCTTCGGCCCTTGGCCCTTTATCCCGCGCGGACTAGTTCACCCAGCTTAGCGCCAGGCTGTTCGAGAGGCCCAGATGCTCAAAAAGACCTTCGATAAAACCAACCTGCCGTCCCGGCATGTGACAGTGGGGCCTGCCCGGGCGCCGCACCGTTCGTACCTCTACGCCATGGGGTTGAGCGAAGAAGAGATTTATCAGCCGCTGATCGGTGTGGCGACCTGCTGGAACGAGGCGGCGCCTTGTAACATCGCGCTGAACCGTCAGGCCCAGTCCGTGAAGTTGGGTGTAAAGGCCGCGTCGGGGACACCGCGTGAGTTCACCACCATCACGGTGACCGATGGTATCGCCATGGGCCACGAGGGCATGCGGTCCTCACTCGCTTCGCGCGAAGCTATTGCCGACACCGTCGAGCTGACGATGCGCGGCCACTGCTATGACGCCATCGTGGGCCTTGCGGGCTGCGACAAGTCGCTGCCGGGTATGATGATGGCCATGGTGCGACTGAATGTGCCGTCTGTGTTTATCTATGGCGGGTCGATCCTTCCGGGCCGGTTGAACGGCCAGGATGTCACCGTTCAGGACGTGTTCGAGGCCGTGGGGCAGCACCAGGCCGGCAACTATTCGGACGCTGAGCTGAAAGTCCTCGAGCGCGTTGCGTGCCCGACATCGGGCGCGTGCGGCGGTCAGTTCACGGCGAACACGATGGCCTGTGTGTCCGAGGCGATTGGTTTGGCGCTGCCCAACTCTGCCGGGGCGCCTGCTGCCTATGAGAGCCGTGACCAGTATGCCGAAGCCTCGGGCGAGGCGGTCATGAAGCTCTTGGAAATGAATATCCGCGCCCGCGACGTGGTCACGCGCAAGTCGCTCGAGAACGCGGCGCGCGTGGTGGCCTGCACTGGTGGGTCCACCAATGCCGGGCTGCACCTGCCGGCGATTGCCCATGAGGCGGGCATCGAGTTCTTCCTCGAAGACGTCTGCGACATCTTCCGCGACACGCCGTACTTCGTCGATCTGAAGCCGGGCGGTCAGTACGTGGCGAAGGATATGTACGAAGTGGGCGGTGTACCGGTGGTGATGAAGGAACTGCGCAAGCAGGGGCTGATCCACGAGGACTGCATCACTGCCACGGGCCGCACCATGGGCGAAGAGCTCGACATCGTGGAGCGCGAGGCCGATGGTCGCGTGATCTATCCGATCGAGACCCCGCTGACCAAGACCGGCGGCGTCGTGGGCCTGAAGGGCAATCTGGCCCCCGAAGGGGCGATCGTGAAGGTTGCGGGCATGTCCACGCAGCACCAGCGCTTTGTCGGTCCGGCGCGCTGCTTTGAATGCGAAGAGGATGCGTTCGAGGCGGTGAAGAAGCGGGAATACAAAGAGGGCGAGGTTCTGGTGATCCGCAACGAGGGCCCTTCTGGCGGCCCCGGCATGCGCGAGATGCTTGCGACGACAGCGGCGCTGTCCGGTCAGGGCATGGGCAAGAAGGTGGCACTGATCACCGATGGCCGTTTCTCGGGCGCGACGCGGGGCTTCTGCGTGGGGCACGTCGGCCCAGAGGCCGCGCATTGCGGGCCTATCGCGCTCCTCGAAGACGGCGACATCATCACGCTCGATGCGATCAAGGGTGAAATCTCAGTCGACCTGACGGAAGAAGAGTTCGCCGCGCGTCGCGAGGCGTGGAAGGGCGCAAAGCCCACGATCTACGCGTCAGGTGCCCTTTGGAAATATGCGCAACTCGTCGGTGAAACCTATCGCGGGGCGGTGACGCATCCCGGTGGTGCCGAAGAGAAGCATATGTATTCCGATCTTTAGAGCCTTTGTCATTGCCGCGTCATCGGCCGCCTTTCTGGCGGCATGTGACCAGGTGGCCGGGTTTTCCTTTGCGGATCCATCTGCAGCTCGGGGGCAGAAGGCGACGCGTGAAGTACAACTGAAGAACGGCATGCGCGTACGCGCGCCTTTTGGCAAATGCGTTGACACCAGTCGGGTGCGCCAGAGGGACGGTTCAGCCAGCGTCGTCTTAGCCAATTGCAGCAATCTTGGGGGGAGGGCGGATGCCGGTGCCCCTGATGCGGCGCTGGTTCTCGTTACCATCACCAAAGGCACCCACGGGGATCTTGCCGCGCTGAGCGATCTGGTTCAGGCGAACCCAGCCCTGTTGGCGCGGTCCGGTCGGGCGGAAGACATCGAGCTCTTGGAGATCGAAAGAAGTTCTGTTGCGCTTTATGTCAATCTCATCGACTCCGGGCCCGGAAGCCCGCAAGGGGTGAGCGAGCGACACTGGAAGGCGGCGTTAGACATAGCTGGGCGTGCAGTGGTGATTTCGGTCTTCGGCAAGGTTGAGGGACCATTGCCCGGTGCCGCGGGAGAAGACCTGATACGCGATACAGCGCAGATCTTGCTTCAGATCAATGAGAATACCCCGCCGCCAGCGAACAGCGGCGACGGGAGCTAACGCGGGTGTTGAATCGTTGACCGAAAGCGTTGACACTGCCGCCGCGTCTGACCCCATTGGGCGATTGACCGTGGCCAGGTTATGAATTTGTAAAACAGCCACGCTAAGAAAAAGGCCATGTCGGAGTTTCTAGGGAGCTTTTGGTGATTTCGCAGATATTGCATCGTGGGACGCTCCGCCGTTGGAGTCGTTCGGCCCGGGAGGCCGTATCTGTCCCCTTGTCCACGCTGCGCGCCGAAGCCAATCGCGCGCGACAGCTGCGCCATCACCTAGACGAAGTCATCTTTCGTGCCGAAGATCGGCTGGCTTTGCCGGCGATTGGGTCGAGTACTTTTTACAAACCAAAGAACTCTGACTGGGCCTGGCGGCCACAGCTATGGAAGGGCCCTCTACCGCAGGTGGGGCTCGTTGCTGTCGACAGCCAAACACGCTTTGGCGAGGATGCGACGATCTTTCACGATTGTCGCTCCAGCGAGCTTACAATTCGTCAGCTCCGAAATCAGCGGGAAGCTGATCTCGCCCCTTATGGGGTGCGCATGGATGTCTTTGGTTTTGACGGGTCCTTTTTGTCGATGGCGATCGATCTGCCCTCAGAGGCGGCGACAGGCCTGAAGAAAAACCACCTGATCCGGCTGAACACGATCATTGAAACGGAAAAGCCCTTGGAGATCTTTGCGCGATTGAATTTGCGCCATGGTCCCAACACCGAACAGATCGTGCGCGAATTGCCGTTGGCTCAAGAAGATGTCTGGGTAGAATTCGATCTTGCTTATACCAAGCTCAATGAGCGGCGCGCAGAGCGCATGTGGTTGGACCTAATTTTTGAAGGGCCTCAGATGAACCAGATCGTTATCCGCGATGTCACATTCTCGCGCTCACCGCGTGCTGACCTTTGAGGGTTTTATGAACGCTATTACAGCTTCCGCACTGACAGTAACTAAGACGCGCCTGCGAGAAGGCGTTTGGGAAGGGGTTGTTTCGGGGTCGGCTGTGTCGCCGCAGATTTCCGTGACCCATTTGGAGAACTCCATTGAGGGCGTCAAAGTAGAGGCGTTGGGTGACAATCAATGGACGTTAAGGGTGCCAATCCCGGCATCGGCATTGTCAGACGGTGTCCAGACTTTCCTGATCCAACATGCAGAGACCGGTGCCACCCTGGGCAACTTTGCCATCGCAGCCGGTGCGCCATTGTCAGAAGACTTACGGGCGGAGGTCGATCTCCTTAGAGCAGAGTTGGACATGCTTAAACGTGCATTCCGCCGCCATTGTGTTGAAACCGGGGCTTGAGCCGCGCGATCTGGCTGGCATCCACAGGCAGCCACTTTGAAAATCTAACTAATTTACAATCCATTAACCGAACAGTTCGGAATTGTGGCAAACGGCCTGTGGATTTGTCGCTAGTATGGCCACAACGCCCGCAAATTTCCTGATATTGTCGAATGCCCGCCCCGTTCGTGCCCTGAACGCCCCCGATAACCAGTGCCATGGACGAGTTAGTCGAGGGTTTGGGATGGATCGTTTGACGGAGATGGAAGCGTTTGCCACGGTCGTAGACCAGGGCGGCTTCACGGACGCTGCAAGGAAGATGGGGATATCTAAGTCCGCCGTTTCCAAGCACGTTTCTTCGTTGGAGGCCCGTCTGGGTGCACGTTTGCTAAATCGCACGACGCGCCGCGTCTCCCCGACTGAAATTGGTCTTGCTTATTATGACCGCGCACGCCGCGTTCTAAATGACGCGGGTGAGGCTGATGCGTTGGTTACGTCCATGCAGTCTGCGCCGTCGGGCCTGCTGCGTATCTCGGTGGCGACCGATTTCGGTGTTAACCATTTGAGTCCCGTTTTGGGTGAGTTCCTGCAGGAATTCCCGGACATTACGGTGAACATGGTTCTCAACAACCGCTATGTCGAGCTGATCTCCGAAGGGTTCGACATGGCGATCCGCATTGGTGAGCTCGAAGATTCGACGCTCCGCGCGCGGAAGCTGACAGACACAACGAAACGCATGATCGCGTCTCCGGCTTACTTCGAAAAGTATGGCCGTCCTGAGAAAATCGACGATCTGAACGAACATAAACTCCTGCACTACTCCAACCAGTCAAATGGCTCGGTCTGGAGGATCACGGCACCCTCTGGCGAAAAGCGCCAGGTGCGGACCGCAGGATGGCTGACCGTTAATGACGGGCAGTCGCTACTTAACGCAGCGATCAGTGGGCTGGGGATCGCATATCTTCCATCGTTTCTTTTTGCAGAGGCGCTGGAGCAGGGTTTGGTCATGGATGCAATTCCTGACCTCCCTGATGAGACCCAGGGCATTTATGCCGTTTACCCGCCCGGTCGCTTTACGCAACCGAAGGTGCGGGCTTTCATAGATTTCCTCGTTCATGCCTTCGCCGAAAAAGGACCGGATGCATGGTGATGAGGAGAGAGACAGCCGTGTAGCGTTTGGTTTTTGACCACTTGGCCGCTTAACGAGTAGGCTACTTGGCTGGGTCAAGGGCGGGTCGAGGTGAGTATCACCTCGACCCGTCTATTTTTCCCGCGGCCCTCTTCGGTGAGGTTCGTGGTGCGCGGGGCGAGATAGCCCATCCCTTCGGCGGCGACCTGTTCGGCTGCGACGCCATAGCGGTCAATTAGTTTGGTGCGCGCGGTCTCGGCCCGGCGTCGCGACACCTCGATATTCATTTGCAGGCTGCCAGCGGCATCGGTGTGCCCTACCAAGGCGACCGTGCGATCGGGGTTTTCGTTTAGATACCCTGCCAAAGCTGTGAGGGACGGGTATTCGTCGTCGGGCAGTTCGGTGGTGCCGCTCGGGAAGATCAGGTCTTCGAGCACGAGGCTTCCGTTCGATTCGAGGACTGCAGCCAGTATTCTTTGGGTTAACGGTTCGCCTACGATCGATGAAGGTGTGGCGTTGGACAAGTCCAGTGCAGGGGAGGTCTCGATTACCACGGAGGCGTCATTTTTGGTGATGCGCTCGATATGCAGATACCCGTCGGCCTGGCTTCGACTGGTCACGACGGTGACGTGTTCGTCCGCTTTTTGGGCCGTGAAATACTGAAAGTCGCCGAGATCGACGAACATTTCGGGCGCGGGGATCAGGTCGAGAGCAAACCTGAAGTCAAATCCGCCGCAGGATTGAGTTTGGCATGAATAAACCTCGGTAAATCCGTCTGCAGCGAGTTGTTCAGTGATCGAAAGCATCAAAGCGGTGGTGTTGGGGTCGCCCGAGTTAGGCACGCGGATGGCGCGACGGGCCACGGTACCGCTGGACAATACGGTTGGGGTAAAACCTTCTTGTGTGGGTCCGCTGGGGATCGCGCGGGTGGCATTTTCTTCGATGATTTCACGGGTGACCTCGGCCCCTGGTGGCAATTCCAGAGTCAGCGCTTGGGCCATGCCGCCCAAAAGGAGGAGAGGCACCGCAATACGCAGCATGTCAGGTCATCGGTTCCTACTGTGATATTCGGGGTTCGGCGCCATGTCGGTTGCCGAGGCCACGCGGTTCGTCATGTTGAAGAAGCCGGTGACATTGGCGATGTCCCAGATGTCCCTTTCGCCCCAGCCGGCATCGCGCAACGCCTGGCGGTCGGATTCTTCGATTTTGTGCGAGCTTTCGGTCATCAGCACGGCAAAATCGAGCATGGCGCGTTGTTTCGGCGTGAGGGCTGCGGCGCGGTAGTTCATCACCAGGTGTTCGCCCAGCACTGGGTCGCCGGACAACTCGCGCACCGCCTGCCCGTGAGCTGTGAGACAGTAGACGCAGCGATTAAGTGAGCTCACCACGACAGCGATCATTTCGCGTTCAAGCTTCGTCAGGCCGGAGTCGGCCAGCATCAGATCGTTGTAGAGCCCGGAGAATGCGTCGAGTTTGTCGATGTCAAAGGCGTAGGCCTTGAGCACGTTAGGCACGAGGCCTAGCTTTTCCTGACAGATGTCGAAATACTTCTGCGTAGCAGGGGGGAGCGGGTCCACGGGGGTGAGTTCGAGGGCGGTTACCTTGTCGGTCATGACGGCTCCAAGCTGCGGTAGTGGTAGCTTCCCACAGGTGCCATGCCGAGGGAAGCATAGAGCGCACGGGCAGGGTCGTTTCCGCGTGCGACGGCCAGCGCGATCCAATCGCAGCCCGCGCGCGCGGCCCAGATCGCGGCCTGGGCCATCATGTGGGCGGCGAGCCCCTTGCGGCGGTGTTCTGGCAGAGTGCCTAGCGCATGGAGCATGGCAATCCCGTTATGGGCGCCGACATAGGCCACCCCGGCGGGTTGGGCATCGACCCTCCCGAAAATAGCAGTTTTGGCGCAGTCGGCACGGGCCATGACCTCTTGCCGTCCGGGCGAGGTACCAGTTGCGGCCCAGATATCGGCCATGATCGCTAGAGGTTCCCAGATCTCGAAAGTGCTGACGCGGGGCGGTTTGCGGGCGGCGAGATCGGCTGTCAGCCCGGCGTAATAGACCGAGTGGTCGTGATCGACATAGCCTAGCCGGTCGAGTTGCGCGTCGAGCTCCGGATGATCCGAGGGGACCCAGAACATGGCGGGCTGGCCCCAGCTGTGCATCGTCGCGGCGGCCTCAGCGATTTCGTCGTCAGTGGCTGAGCGTTTTGCTGTGGCCGCGCGGGAGCGGCGGCTGTCGTCAGAGGATTTGCGCAGGGTAAAGGCCGGGCTGTCGGTGACATCCTCGCCGGGCCATGTGACCCAGATGGCCTCTGCTATCTGTGGAATCGTCGGCGCGTTCATTCTGCAAAACGGTCGATCAGGGCGGATTTGGCCTCGTTCAGACGGGCGCTGTCGGGGCTGCGCATAACGATATTGGCGCCGAATTTGCCGTTTTCCTGAAACGGGTAGGAGCCGATAGAAATATCGGGGAAGGCGTCGGCCAGCTCGCCCAAGGGCCCGGCGATGTCGCCTTCGCCCCGGTCGATGCGGACGGTTTCCGACTGCAAGGGCGCGCCGCCACTGAGCGTGGCCAGAACGGTGGCGACCATGGCCTGAAAGACTGACGGAACGCCTGCCATGACGTGGACATTGCCAAGGGTAAAGCCTGGCGCGATGGAGACGGGGTTATCAATCAGCGTCGCGCTGTCCGGGATGCGGGCCATGCGTTTGCGCGCGTCGTTATAGTCGCGGCCATTGGCGGCGTAGTAGTCACCCAGCAGCTTGTCGGCATCGGCGCGCACCCCGATCCCGTCGCCAAAGGCCGCTGCCACGCAGTCGGCGGTGATGTCATCATGGGTCGGACCAATGCCGCCAGAGGTGAAAACGTGGTCAAATGCGCCGCGAAGGGCGTTCACGGCGTCGACGATGGCTTCGCGATCGTCGGACACAACCCGCACTTCTTTGAGGTCGATGCCGCGCTCGGTCAGTTGCCCAGCCAAATGGTACATATTGGCGTCGCGCGTCCGGCCCGAGAGGATTTCGTCGCCGATCACCAGCATCGCGGCAGTTGGGTTGGTCATTTCAGGTCTCCAATGTTGCCGCGGGTCCAAGAATTTTCGCAAAATTCTTGGGCGCTGGTTTCGATGCACGCGCAAAACTATTAGGCCCGTGCCATGGAGTTTCAAACCCCCCTCGTGCCCGGACGCCTGTTGAGGCGGTACAAAAGATTTTTATCGGATGTCGTTCTCGAGACCGGCGAGGAGGTGGTGGCGCATTGTCCGAACCCGGGATCGATGATGGGGCTAAAAGAACCGGGGCTGCGGGTCTGGGTTGAGCCCAATGACGACCCCAAGAAAAAGCTGAAGTACGCGTGGCGCGTGGCGCAGCTGGACGACGGGACCATGGTGGGTATCGACACCGCCGTGCCAAACCGGGTCACCAAGGAAGCCCTGCTGGAGGGCCGCATCGCGGAGCTTTCGGCCTATGGTGGTGTCCGGCCCGAGGTGCCCTATGGCACGCGGAGCAGGATAGACTTCCTTTTGACCGAAGACGGGTTGCCCGACGCCTATGTCGAGATCAAGAACGTCCATTTGCTGCGCACCGGCGACTGGGCGGAGTTTCCCGACTGCGTGACCGAGCGCGGGGCCAAGCATCTGCGCGAGCTCATCCTGGTCAAGGAGGCCGGGCACCGGGCGGTGATGATCTATGTGATCCAACACGAGGGCTGCGGCCGTGTTCGCGTCGCCGCAGATCTGGACCCGGGCTATGCACAGGCCTTTCGCGAGGCGGTGGACGCGGGTGTCGAAATGCTGGCCTATCGCTGTGACGTGTCAACGGGTGAGATCGTTTTGGGGCCGTCGCTTCCGGTAGACTTGGGTGCGGGCTAGCGGGCACAGCTTTTAAGTATTTGTGAAACAAAGAAGGGGCGGGGCGTCGCTACTGCTGATCGGCATCTCTGGCGGAGGGGGGCATTTAGGGCTATATGAAGCTCGAGCCCTATTTCAGGATCAGACCCATGGACACCGCGCGCGGACGCATGACGAGAGACGGTATCAGGATTTACGAGCCGGGCGATTTTGCCGGCATGCACGAAGCTGGCCGCGTGGCGGCGCAGATCCTTGACGAGTTGGCGCCGCTGGTCGTCCCTGGCCAGACCACCGGCGAGATCGACCGCGTGATCACCGAGCGCATCGAGGAGCTGAGCGTCAAGTCGGCGACCATCGGCTACAAGGGCTATGAGCACGCCAGCTGTATCAGCGTGAACCATGTCGTTTGCCACGGCATTCCGGGTTCGAAGGTCCTGAAAGACGGCGATATCCTGAATATCGACGTCACCGTCATCGTGGATGGCTGGTTCGGGGACACAAGCCGGATGTATGTCGCGGGCAAGCTGTCGCGGAAGTCCGAGCGGTTGATCCAGGTTACTCATGACGCGCTTTTCAAGGGGATCGAGGCGGTGAAGCCGGGCAATACCTTTGGCGATATCGGCCACGCAATTCAGACCTATGTGGAGGCCAACCGGATGAGCGTCGTGCGCGATTTCTGTGGTCACGGCCTCGGTCGTGTGTTCCACGCGCCGCCAAATGTTTTGCACTACGGGCGCGCCGGATCGGGCCCCGTTCTGGAAGAAGGCATGTTCTTTACGATCGAACCCATGGTCAATCTGGGTCGCCCGGAGACCAAGGTTCTCGCCGATGACTGGACCGCCGTGACGCGCGACAAATCCCTGTCGGCGCAGTTCGAGCACTCTGTCGGGGTGACCAGTAACGGATTTGAGATCTTTACGTTGTCGCCCGGGGGACTGTTCCACCCTACCTATGGTGGGTGAGGCAACTACTTTTTCTCTTTTTATTCATCGCGAGCGCCGCTTCGGCGGGTGATGACGCACGACTGGGCCAGGTAGAAGCCGCCTGGCGCGACTGGTTTGCAAGCCACCGCGTGGGCAATTCGGCGCTGGCCATTGTGCAGGACGGGCAGGTGGCGCGCGATGTCATGCGCGGCGGTGCTGAAGGAGAGGCCGCGCCACTGGCCTCGCTGTCGAAGGCGATCACCGGAGCCTGCGTGGCGCAGTTGGTCGACGACGGCGCGCTCGGTTTCGACGACATGGTGTCTATCCATCTCCCCGGGGCCGCGCCCGACCTGACGGTTGCCGGGCTCTTGACCCATGCCGGCGGCCTTTGGCCGGACACGACGCAGGAAAGGATGTGGGACTGGGTCAATGATGCCCAGAACCGCCATGGCGACGTAACGGCCGTGGCGTTGTCTCGCGGGGTTGGCGCGCCCGGCTATCGCTACAACAACGAAAACTACGCCATTTTGGGCGCGCTGATCGAGGCCGTGTCTGGTGGGCCCTATCAGGACTATTGCGCGGCGCGGGTTCTGACGCCTCTGGGCCTCGACAGCCCGCGGCGGTCGCCACGCTACGGCGCGTTTTTGCCCTGGGGCGGGTGGGAAATGTCAGCGCGCGACTACGCGCTCTTTGCCGATGCGCAGTTTGCTGGAGTCGACCCCAAAGCGATGCCCCATGTCCCCGCCGGGGGTGGCGCGCAATACGGGTTGGGCGCGTTTTTCTTCGAGGCGGAGGGGCTGAGGATCACGTGGCACACCGGGCTTTTATGCTTTGGGTCCATCGATGGGGCCGGGGCCTATTTTGCCCAGGTATCGCCGGGGATGACAGTGGCCGTGACCTTTGAAGGCTGCCCGGGGGAGGGAGCGCTGGCCGATCTCGACCAGGCGCTCCTGACGGCGATGTTGCGTTAGACCGCGCCGGTGTATTCGCCGCGCGCCGGGTAATTCGCCTTGATCGCAAAATCGAGCGCGCCGACCAGTTCCGAGAAATGCGGGCGCACGAAGGGCATAGTCTGAACCGACCCGTAGTAGAGCGACTGATCCGGCGAAACCATGAAGAGGCCCGGTTCGGAGAAGAGCGCAGGCTCTTCGATGCCGATGGAGGTTTTGCCACGGGAGGTCGAGATGTAGAGGCCCCATTCCTTGGCCTTGCTGAGGCTCAGATCGTAGCCAAAGCGCAGGTTCTTGCTGCCGATTTTGTCGGCCATGGCGCGAGTGCGTTCTTCACCGTCTGAGCTGAGAGCGAGGACGCCGACGCCGCGCTCGCCGAAGTCGGGGGCGCGTTTGTCGAATTCGGTCAGGTAGTTCGCGCAGATCGGGCAGTGCAGACCGCGGTAGAAACAGATCACGACGCCGCGCTCGTTGCTTTCGGAGCCGAGGTCGAATTGCCCGTGGTCGAGCGTCGGGACAGAGAGATCGGGGGTTTTCTGGCGTGGGATCAGCATGGCGTGGCCTTTTCGTTGCGCGCGGACGCGTACTCCTTATGGCGCGACGGCCATGTCGCCAAGGCGGGGGCAGCCTGCGCTGACGCACCAAGTTCCGTTTCCCGTGAGGGTTTCGTGAGCACGATCGGGGAATTTGGCGAAGAAACTCTCCCCCATACGCAAATTATCGCTGCGTCGCGGTAATTTGTTCGATTTTGCGGGCGTTTCGCCGTTGCAGGCGCTTTGGAATGAAGGTCAAAGCCACTTACGTAACTCTCGCCCGCCGCGTCCTCCTGCACGGCGGGCATCCCGAAGAACTTCACAGGAAGGAGCTGGCTATGAATACCATGCTCAAATCCGCAGCTCTGGCTGCACTTCTTTCCGCAACAGGTGCTGCAGCAATGGCCCAAGAGGTCACGCTGCGTTTCCAGCATTTTGTTTCCCCGAAATCCGCAAACCCCACGCATTTCATGCAGCCCTGGGCCGACAAGATCGAGGCGGAATCCAATGGCCGTATCAAGGTTGAGCTCTATCCGGCGATGCAGCTGGGCGGCAAAGCAACGGCGCAATACGACCTGATCCGCGACGGCGTCATCGATGGCGGCTGGGTGATCCCGGGCTATCAGCCGGGCCGCTTCCCCGAGGCCGAGGCGATGGAACTGCCCCTCATGACCACCAAGAGCGGTGAAGAAGCGTCCAAAGCGGCGTGGATTTTCACGCAAAAGCACCTGATGGACGATTTTCGCGATGTGCACGTGATCGCCGCGCACATGCATGGGCCTGGGCTGGTGCACAAGACCGGTGCGGGAATCGCAGAAGTCGAAGATTTCGAGGGTCTCAAGCTACGCGGGCCGTCGCGTCCGGCCACACTTTTGCTTGAGAAACTCGGTGCAAACCCTGTGGGCATGCCGGTTCCTGCCTTCCCCGAGGCCATCGCCAAGGGTGTCGTCGACGGGGGCGTGATCACCTGGGAGATGTCGCCTTCA
Organism: Pseudomonadota bacterium; assembly: GCA_038747015.1. GTDB lineage: Bacteria > Pseudomonadota > Alphaproteobacteria > Rhodobacterales > Rhodobacteraceae > Shimia_B. The sequence goes on along the minus strand of JBCDKE010000007.1, from coordinate 10,615 downwards.
CTTAAACTTGATGAATTGGCCGACAGTCACACTGACATTTCCGGTGATCGGTCCCTATATAACCTGTACTTCATCTGGGCGATGAATAAGGCCGTCTACGAGGGCCTTCCGGCAGACCTGCGCGCCGTGATCGACGCGAATTCGGGTCTTGCTGCCTCTGCCTGGGCTGGGCGTGCGCACGATACGGGCGACGTCACCGGCCGCGAGGCGATGGCAGCATCGGGGAATGAAATTGCCCAGATCGGAGAGGCCGAGACCGCGCGGATAGCGGCCCTCGGTGACGAAGTGATATCCGACTGGGTGGTTGAGATGACCGCCAAGGGCTTGGATGGTCAGATGTTGGTCGACGACGCGCGCGCCGCTGTGCAAATCACGGTCGGTAGCGAAGCGCCTTCTAACTGACGCCATCCTGCGCTGCCTGGGTCGGAGGCTGCGCTGGGCGGCTCTCTAAGGAGAGCCGCCCTTTCCTTTTCTGGGTCTGGGCATTGCTGTCAGCGCAGCTGCGCCGGCCCAAATCCCTTCTTTGTTTTGCAAATACTTCCGCCGGAGGCTCCCGCCGCGTCAACGCGCGCGGGAGTCGTTTTGTTCGCGCAGGGCGCGCCGCTCGTCGCGTTCCTTTTCGAGGCGCAGCCACTCCTGCACGAAAACCGGAACGCCGCCGCGCGAGGCGAGGATATCGCCCATCAGAAGAGGCGGCGTGACCCTTTTGCGCGGCGGGTTCGTGCCGGTATCGGTTCTATCTGTCAGTGCCTCGGCGGGGGCAATCCATCCGCCGGCCGTGTCCGTGAATGCCATCGCATAGCCTTCATTGATCGGGTTCGAGCAGGGTAATCGTGGTGTCACCATAGCGCCTGCTGGCGCATTCTGTGAAGCCCGGTGCCGATTGCGGGCGGGTTTCCTCCCAGATCACCAGCGCGTCCGGCGCGATCCAGCCCTGGGCCTGCGCGGTGCCGAGCGCCCGCGCGCCGAGGTCCTTGCCGTAGGGTGGGTCGAGGAAGATCAGGTCGCAGGGCGCACTGGCCGGTGGCAGGCGCGCCGTGTCTGCTGCGATAAGCGTGGTGGCGTCGCCCTCGCGGAGCTTGGCGATGTTGGCGCGGATCAGGGTTTGGGCCTTGCGGCCGCTATCGACAAAAGTGACATGTGCGGCCCCGCGCGACAGCGCCTCGAGCCCTAGCGCGCCGGTCCCGGCAAAGAGGTCGAGCACCCGCAGACCATCGAGGTCGTGCCGGGCCATGATCATGGAAAAGAGCGCCTCGCGCACGCGGTCCGAGGTGGGTCGCAGGTGGGCGGCGGCGTCGCCCTTGCCGAGCGCTGTCAGCGGGATGCCGCGATGCCTGCCTGCGATGATCCTCACGCTTTGAGCAGCGCTTTGAGGTCGGTTTCGGGATCGGCGATGGCCTCTGGCGCGGGGCTCTTGCCGGCCTCGATCAGGCGTTTGCCGATCATGTAGCCGCGTGCGTCGCCCATGGCGTCCACGGCGAGGAGTTCATCGCCGCGATAGTACCAGTTCGACTGTGCGCCTTTGCTTTCGCGGATCACCACGTTGTTGTAGCCGGTGTTGAGCCCGGCGATCTGGAGTTTGACGTCGTACTGATCGGACCAGAACCAGGGTTTGGCCACGTAGTCCTGGCCCGCGCCCAGCATGTTGGCGGCGACGACTTCGGCCTGATCCATGGCGTTCGGGACGCTTTCGAGCCGGATGCGTTCGCCGCGATAGGGGAAGCTGGCGCAGTCCCCTGCCGCCCATATGCCCGGGACCGAGGTTTCGCCCTTGGCGTCCACGCGGATGCCGTTTTCGCAGGCCACGCCCGCGTCTTCGGCCAGTACGGTGCAGGGGTCGATGCCTACGCCCACAATGGCAAAATCGATGTCGAGCGTGGTGCCGTCAGACAGCTCTGCCCCGCTGACATGGCCGTCGCCGGTGAGTCGGGTGAGGCCGCAGCCCTCGCGGATATCGACGCCCTGGCCCGCGTGGAGGTCGCGGAAGAAATCGGAGGTCTCGGGCGCGGCCACGCGTTTCAGGATCCGGTCGGCGGCCTCGATCAGGGTCACTTTCAGGCCTTTTTGGGCGGCCACCGCCGCTGCCTCGAGCCCGATATAGCCGCCGCCAATGATCAGGACGTGACCGCCCTTGGCAAAGGCGGTGGCCATGGCGTCCACGTCGGCCAGTGTGCGCACGGTGAAGACGCCCTCGTGCGCGCCGCCGATTTCGGCGGGCAGCATCCGGGCAGCGGAGCCCGTGGTAAAGGCAAGCTGGTCGTAGCCGAGCGTTTCACCGCCCAAGGTCACGGTCTTGGCGTCGGCGTCGACGGCCTCGACTTTCGTGCCCAGGCGCAGTTCGATCCCCGCGTCGCCATAGGCGGCCTCGGGTTTAAGATACATCCGCTCGAGGCTCATCTCGCCGAGCAGATATTTCTTGGAGAGCGGAGGGCGCTGGTAGGGCGGTGCGGGTTCTTCGCCAATGAGCACGATCTCACCTTCGTAGCCCAAGGTGCGGAGCTTGCCGGTGAGGGATGCCCCTGCCTGACCTGCGCCAATGACGATGATGCGGCTCATAGTTCTTCTCCACTTACTGGCCGTTGCCGCTGGCGACGCTATGCTTTGCCCGAACGCGACGCAATCACGAGAGGACGCGAGAATGGCAATTTCTGTAGGTGACACGCTCCCAGAGGCGAGTTTTGTGCGGATGGGGGCTGAGGGGCCGGAGACGGTGGCGCTGGGCGACGTGGTGAAGGGTCGCAAAGTTGTCGTTTTCGCCGTGCCGGGTGCCTACACGCCTACCTGTCATTCGGCCCATGTGCCGAGCTTTATCCGCACCAAGACCGGGTTTGACGAAAAGGGCGTCGACGAGATTGTCTGCGTCAGCGTCAACGACCCTTTCGTTATGAAGCAGTGGGGCGGGGACACGGGCGCCACAGAGGCAGGGATCACCATGCTGTGCGATCCGGAGAGCACCTTTACCACCGCTATCGGCATGAATTTCGACGCGCCGCCGGTGGGTCTCTTGGCGCGCTCCAAGCGCTATGCGATGTTGGTTGAAGACGGCGTGGTGAAAGTCCTGAACGAAGAAGCCTCCCCGGGGGAGTGCGAAATTTCGGCCGGTGAGACGCTGCTGGATCAGGTCTGACCGAGAGGGTGGGACCGCATGGCCGGGCGTCGTCCCACCCGCCCGCCCCCGCCGCCCGGTAAGGCGGCGCGTGGGGCTTGATTAGGCGCCTGCCGGTGCGCGACTTAGCTCGCCGCGTCCATCGCTTTGGCTAGTTTGGCGTCGAGTTCTGATAGACCGTTCACGTCGTGGGTCGTCAGCGTGACATCCACCCGTTTGTAGACGTTGAACCATTCGGGGTGGTGGTTCAGCTTTTCGGCGGTGATGGCCATTTGGGTCATCCAGCCAAAAGCCTCGGTAAAGTTTTTGAACGTGAAGCTCTTGGTGATCGCGTCCCGTTCGGGGTCGTGGGCCCAGCCTGCGGCCAGCAGGTCTTGCAGCGCGGCGCTATCCAGTTTGCTCATTCCTGTTCCTCCACATCGATCTTTTTGAATGGGCCATAGCTCGTCAGAATTTCGTTTTCCTGTTCGATGGCGTCCTTTTCGGCGACCAGATACTCTGCGATCGCGTCACGGAAGCGGGGATCGCCGATCCAGTGGAGCGAGTGGCATTCCACCGGCAGATAGCCACGGGCGAGTTTGTGAGTCCCTTGGGCGCCGGCCTCGACGCGGGTTAGGCTGTTTTGGATCGCGTAGTCGATGGCCTGATAGTAGCAGAGTTCGAAATGCAGGCAGGGGTGGTCTTCGACGCACCCCCAGTAGCGGCCATAGAGCGTGTCGCGCCCGATGAAATTGAGCGCGCCCGCCAGGTACTGGCCGTCGCGTTCGGCCAAAACCAGCAACATGTCGTCGCGCAGGGTTTCCTGGGCGCGGTCAAAGAAGGCGCGTGTTAGGTAAGGCGTGCCCCATTTGCGTGCGCCGGTGTCCTGATAAAAGCGCCAGAAGGCGTCCCAGTGTTCGGGCTTCAGGTCATCGCCAGTGAGCGCGTGGATGGTGCCGCCAAAGGCCTGGGCCTGGGCGCGTTCCTTGCGGATATTTTTGCGTTTGCGCGAGTTTAGCGAGGCGAGGAAGCCGTCGAAATCCTCGTAGTCGCCCACCCAGTGGAATTGTTGCGAGACGCGTGGCAGGAGGCCCATGGCCTGACCGGCGGCGGCCTCTTTTTCGGTGCAGAAGGTGATGTGGATGGAGCTGAGCTGATTGTCGGCGGCGATCTGGACGGCGCCCTGGACCAGCGCAGACTGAGCCAACGCCTCATAGCCCGGTTTCGCCAGGAGGCGGCGGCCCGTGGCGGGCGTATGGGGCACCGCCATCTGCAGTTTCGGGTAGTAGCGCCCGCCCGCGCGTTCGTAGGCGTGGGCCCAGTTGTGGTCGAAGATGTATTCGCCCTGGCTGTGGTTTTTTGCATAGAGCGGAGCCACGCCGATGGTTTCGCCGCCGCTACGGGCCTCCAGGTAGTGAGGCTCCCACCCGGTGCCCGCACCGACCGACCGGCTGTCCTCCAGGGCGCTGAGAAAGCGGTGGGTGGTGAAAGGGTCGTTGGGGCGTCCACCGTCTGCTGCCTCGGGCGCCGCGCAGGCATCCCAGGCCTCTGGCGCGATCTCGCGCATGCTGTTCAGGACGCGGATCTCGACAGGGGTGTCGGAGGGCGCATCGGAGGGTGTTTCGGATGGTTGCGGCATGGCCATGGACAGGATGTGGGCGTGCGCTGGCGGGCGTCAAGCCGGGGTGAAGCCCTCAAAGGTGATCTGGTCGGCGATTTGGCGCGCGACGTTGGCCTGTTCCTGGGATTTCACGGTCCAGGTGAGGACGGGGATGCCCCGCGATTTCAGGGCCGCGACTGCCGGGTCGGTCAGTGTCTTGCGGTCGTGGGAGATGAAGCTCGCGCCCACGCGGTCGAAATCGGGGATCGGCGCGAGTTCGGCGCGGCGGGTGGCGGGGACGGTTGGCCAGTCCTCAGCGTTGAAATCGCAGGTGGTTATGCCCCGGGGCACATTGGGTGCCAGGTCGGCGAGAGCGGCGACGGAATGGGGATTGAAAGACATTACGGCGACGGGTCCTGCATAGGCGGTCAGGGCAGCGGCGACCTGTTCTTCGAGGACGCCCACATTGGGGCCCATGGCGCCGTCCTGATCCTTGACCTCGATGACTAGCGGAACGCGCCCGTCGATCATCCGAAGTGTTTCGGGGAGCGTAGGCGGCCCGGTCCGGCCGCCCAGGAGAGGTGTTGCCGCAAGCTGCTGCTGTTTTTTGGTTTGGACGGTCCCGTTTATGCCCATGAGGCGCTGGAGGCCGTAGTCGTGAAACACCATGGCTTGTGCGTCCCGCGACAGCTGAACGTCGATTTCGATGCCGTAGCTTGCAGCCACTGCGGCGGCGATGGCCTCGCGACTGTTTTCGGGACGCCCGGGCCCGTGCAAGGCCCGGTGCGTAAAGGGGCGATCCAAGAAACCGCCCGGCAGCTCGACAGCGGATGGCGTCATGCGATGCGGAAAATGCCTTCGATTTCGACGGCGACGCCGAAGGGCAGCGACGCGGCGCTGACGGCGCTGCGGGCGTGGCGGCCGGCATCACCCAGTGCTTCGACCATGAAGTCGGAGGCGCCGTTGATCACTTTGGGCTGGTCGGTAAAATCAGCGGTGGAGTTCACGAAACCGACCAGTTTGACCACCTGCACCAAACGATCGAGATCGCCGCCGCAGGCTGCCTTGACCTGCGCCAGGAGAGAAATCGCGCAGGTGCGCGCTGCGGCGGCGCCGGTCTCGACATCCATATCTGCGCCGAGTTTGCCGATGATAAAGCCGTCCGGCCCGTTGGAAATCTGGCCGGACACGTGAACGAGATCCCCGGCCTGCACAAAGGACACGTAATTCGCGGCGGGCGCGGGCGCGTCGGGCAATTCGACACCGAGTTCAGCCAACTGTGCTTCAAACTTTCCAGACACGCTCAAATCCTCCTGATGCGGTTTCGAGCGCACCATAGCCACGGCAGAGCGGACCGAAACCCCCTTCTTTGTTTTAGAAATACTTAAGGTGCTGCGCCAGCCGCGCCTCCCTAACTCTCCCGGAAGGCGCGAGAGAAGTAATCTGCAAGTGGCTTAACGAGATAGGCCAGGGGCGTGCGATCTTCTGTTCGAATAAAGCTCTCGACGGGCATGCCGGGGATCAAAGAGGTGCCTTCCGGCAGGCGCCCGATTTCACCTTCGTCGAGGATGATCTCGGCCCGGTAGAAGCTGAGATGCGTGGCCTCGTCTTCGAAAGCGTCGGCGGATAGTTGAATCACTTGCCCGACCAATTCCGGGGTGGTCCGTTGATCCAAGGCTGAAAAGCGCAAGGTCACGTTTTGCCCAACAAACACCTGATCGATATGGATTGGATCCACGCGCGCGGCGATCACCAGGGGGCGGTCTTGAGGCACTATAAAGAGAACTGGATCAGCGGGGCGGATAACACTGCGCTCGGCAAAAACGGCGAGGTCGTAGACCACGCCGGCGACTGGAGCCTTGATATCGAGCCGTGCCAGCCGTTCGATCAATGAGCGCCGACGCTCTGTCAATTCGACCTCGCGGAACTGGATGTCCCGCAGTTCTGTTATCGCCTCTTCTCGGCGGCTTGATCGCAGTCTGAGGACCTCAATATCGATTTCAGTAATGCGGCCCTCGGCCTGAGCGCGGCCGGCGGTGAGTTCGCCCACGGTGCCGCGCAGGCTTGCCTCCTGCCGTTGGAGTGCGAGGACGCGGCTTGCTTGCGCCAGTCCCCGATCGAGGAGGGCCTGTTGGGATTCCAGTTCTGCCCGGATGAGGTCGATCTGTTGGCCAAACGCCCCAATCTGGGCGTCGATGCCAGAGATCTGGTCGTTGATCTGTGCCCGCCTCTTGCCGAGCTGTTCTACCTGACGCGCTATGGTTTCATTCCGGGCTGTGAAAAGCCGCCTTTGGCCTTTCATAAGATCGCCGACCTCTATCCTTTCGGACTCAACGACAAGCGAGTCGGGAAAGACCACTTTCACTGCATCGTCGCGCTCTGCCTCGAGCCGCGCGCGCCGGGCCGAAGTTTCCCAGAGCTGGCCCTCGATGATGGTGAGTTCCGACCTCAGCAAAGTGTCGTCGAGGCGGATGAGGACATCACCTACCTCAACCGACGATCCTTCGTCGACGGCGATGGCTGTAACAACGCCGCCGTCAGGGTGCTGCACTACTTGGCGGTTGCGGTCTACCTCGATCCGGCCCGGCGCGATAATGGCACCCGAAATGCTCGTGGTTGTTGCCCATGTTCCGAAACCGCAGACAAGAAGTATCACCGCAACAAAACCTGTCATGACCGGCTTGCGGGCGGACCAATTTGACTTTTCAGAACTCATGCGACTCCCCCGTTTCGAACTTGAGTAGCGTGAACTTCTCGATGGTTTTGCAAGACATCCCGCAGGACCAGATCTTTGGGGCCAAAAGCTCGGCGACGACCGTCTTCGAGCACCAGAAGGACATCGCATTCTTTGATTGCTGCCGGGCGGTGCGCCATGATTAGCACTGTTTTTCCGTCAGCTTTCATGTCGCGGATCGCTTTATTCAGCGCCTCGGATCCGTCGTTGTCGAGGTTGGAGTTAGGTTCATCCAAGACGAAAAGAACAGGGTCACCATACATAGCACGGGCTAGCCCGATCCGCTGAATTTGCCCGCCGGACAGGCGCCCCCCCGCGGCGCCAACGCGGGTATCATACCCGTCCGGCAGTGTGAGGATCATGTCATGGGCCGCCGCTTTTTTTGCTGCCTCGTGGATCTTTGATGCGTCCGGATTGGGGGACAGGCGCGCGATATTCTCAGCGATTGTTCCATCAAAAAGCGTGACGCGTTGGGGCAAGTAACCGATCAGCTGACCAAGGACATCTGGGTCATAGTTATCGAGGCTGGCGCCATCCAACCTTATTTTCCCGCCCGCCGTTTTCCATACACCGGTGAGTGCGCGGGCCAGTGTCGATTTGCCGGCTCCGGAAGAGCCAATCACGCCACAAGCCTGGCCTGGTTCCAACGTGAAGGAAAGGATTCGCAGAGCTGCTTGGGACTCGCCAGGGGGAACCAAGGTTGCTTGTTCCACATCTATTCGCGCACGAGGCGCAGGCAGTAGGGTTCTAGGCGCTTCTTTGGGCACCTGGCTGAGCAAGTCGGCAAGGTTGTTCCATGCTTCGCGCGCGCGCTGTACCGTTGGCCACTGTCCAAGAAGCAGCTCGACGGGTGCTAATGCGCGGCCTAACAGGATCGATCCGGCGATCATGGCACCAGGCGTAAGTTCATTGTTCAACACAAGATAGGCGCCGAGGCCCAACATCCCCGATTGCAAAAGAAGTCGGAGGGATTTGGTGACAGCCTGCGAGAGCCCTCCCACATCCGCGGCACTTACAGCGTCGCGCAGACCTTGGTCCCGAGCAACCTGCCAACGCGTGAATGACGCATCCGTCATTCCAAGCGCTTGAACGACCTCGGCCTCGGATTTCAGCTGCTCGGACAGGCGGTCTGCGGCGATCTGCCCGACCCGGGCGCGTTTCAACGGGCCGCGTGACAAAAAATTATTCGAGTAGGTGACCGCGACCAGAATGGCCCCCCCGGCGACGGCAAACCATCCAAGCAAAGGATGAAATATGAAAATCCCAGCGATGAAAATCGGCGTCCAAGGGATGTCAAAAAACGCCATGAGTACTGGCGAAGACATCAGCCGCTGGACGCTTTCAAGATCGCGCAACCCTGTTGAATGCGCCGGTCCAGAGTCGGTCTTTGACTGTCGAAGCACGGCGGTAAAGACGCGCCTGTCAAAGCCAGCCTGAAAACGCGCCCCGACGCGTCCCGTGACGCGGCCCCGAACAAAGTCGAGAGTGCCCATCATTGTGAAGAGAAAGACGACCAAAGCTGACAGGGCTATGAGGGTTTCTTCGGAACGCGAACCCAGCACACGGTCGTAGACTTGGAGCATGTAAATTGGGCCGGTAAGCATCAGCAAATTTACGAAAAAGCTGATAATGGCAACAAACCAGTAAAGTTTGCGGCTTTTACGCCGCTCATGCTGCAATTCCTGCAGTCCTAGTTCGGTTGTTTTCGCCAAAATGCGCATCGTTATGCCACTAATCGGAAATATTCACTAAATCGCTATTAAACTCCGTGGCAGCGACTATGTAGAAAGCAGTAGAATAGGCAGGCGAGCCTTATGGGGACTTGCCTATCCTTGAGGATAGCGGGCATGTACGCGTTTTGAGTTACACGAATTGAGCATTCCTTTGTTAACCATCAGTAGTCTCCCAACCCGTCTTTGGCGGCTATTTGCGTTATTCGCTTTCACTGTTTTGTCGGCGTGCGCGTCGTCCACGCCGAATGCATCTGGTGTGAATGACCCGTTCGAGGACACCAACCGGGCGCTCCATGCGTTTAACCGGAGTTTTGACAGAGCAGCTGCGCGACCCGTGAGCCTGGCCTATGGCGCAGTTGTACCGATGCCTATCCGGCAGGGAGTTAATAACTTTTCGTCCAACCTCGGCATGCCGAACACCATTATCAACAACACACTGCAAGGAGATCTGGACAGCGCAGCCACGAATACCGGCCGCTTCTTGGTCAATAGCACTTTTGGGCTGCTCGGCTTTTTTGACCCTTCTGCGTCGATGGGTGTTCCGGAGAACGAGACGGATTTCGGAGAGACCCTCTATGTCTGGGGCGTCAACGAAGGACCATTTCTGGAGCTGCCCTTTCTCGGGCCAAGCAATCGGCGCGACGCTGTCGGCAAGATCGTCGATGTGGCTCTGAACCCGTTGAATTACATCTTTGACAGGTCGGTGTTGAACTACACGCGGGGCGCCGCTGTGGCGAGCGGCGCTGACTCCCGATATCGCTTTACCGACACTATCGATTCCGTGCTGTACGAAAGTGCGGATAGCTATGCGCAGTCACGCTTGATATATTTGCAAAATCGGCGCTTTGAGTTGGGCCAGTCAGCCCCTCAGACTTCGAGCACCACGTCAGAGGATCTGCTTGATGACCTATATTTCGAATAAGATTTCGCGCCGTGCAGCGCTTGCCGGACTGGCGGCTTTTGCAGCGGGCCCGGCCTTCGCGCTCACCACGGCTGAGGCAAAGTCGCTGGTCAATACGATGGTTTCCGAGATCAATGGCATCATCGCCTCGGGCAAGTCTGAGGCTGCGATGATCCGCGATTTTGAAAAGGTCTTTGCCCGCTATGGCGATGTGCCTGCCATTGCGCGGTCTGCGCTCGGCCCGCCGGCGCGGTCCCTGTCGTCGTCGCAGCTGAACTCCTACACCGACGCGTTCCAAGGCTATATGAGCCGCAAATACGGAAAGCGCTTCCGCGAGTTCGCAGGTGGGCGCATAGAAGTACAGAACGCGCGCGAGGCGGGACGTTTCTTTGAAGTGTCTACAAGGGTGTTCCTACCGGGTTCCTCGCCGTTCAACCTGACCTTTGTCGTGAGCAACCGCAGTGGTCGGGACAAATTCGTGAATATCCTGATCGAGGGCGTGAACATGCTCGCCACGGAACGGGTGGAAATCACGGCACTCCTGGATCGCAACCGCGGCAAC
>JBCDKE010000006.1:0-71861 GCA_038747015.1 Pseudomonadota bacterium | reverse complement strand
TGCGGGCGTTCCAAAAGGTCGTCTGTCGCGGCAGTTTCCACCAAGTGGCCGGCATCCATGACCATAACCTTGGAGACCCTTTTCACGGCCATGCCGAGGTCGTGGGTGATCAGGACCATGGCGGTCTGCGTGCCAGTGAGAAACTTGTCGAGCAAATCCATGGAGGCCGCAGCGACCACGGGGTCCAGCGCCGATGTCGGTTCATCAAGCACGATAAGGTCCGGTTTCCCGATTAGCGCCATGGCAATGACGAAACGCTGCTGCATGCCCCGGCTCCACCCCCAAGGACGTTTTCGCGGATCTCCATGGGTGATGTTGAGCGCGGAAAAGAGGCCAGCCTGATCCGCAGAGCCTGGCTTGAGGCCCAAGGCATGCTCTGCCTCATGCCAGTGGAAGGCAATGCTCCGCAACGGATCCAGAGCCTCATCCGGGCTTTGCGGCACCTGGGCAACGCTGCGCCCTTGAGCCCGCAAATCATCGATCAGTGCGTGGCCGAGAGTGGATTTGCCAGAACCGGAAGCACCCACAAGGCCGATGCGCTCGCGGGGTTCGATGGTCAGCGATGTCGGGTGTAGAATAGTTCGGCCTGAGCGCTTAACGCTCAGGCCGGTAACGGAAAGTGTCATTCTTCCCACTTGGTCTCGTGCGTGAGCCAGTAGAATTCCGTCGGGTGGACGGCAAAACCGCTCAGACCCGGCTTGGACACAACCAGCATGCTTTTGTGGAAGACCGGGATCAGCGCTGCATCTGCAGCGATGATCTCCTGCACCTGCTGGTAGATCTCCTCACGCTTGGCCTGGTCGAAGTTAGCGCGACCTGCATCCAGAAGCGCGTCAAGTTCCGGGTTCGAATAGCCGCCTGCGTTAGAGCCACCGCCGGTTTTAAGCAGCGTTTCTAGTACGGCACCGGGGTCACCCTGCGGCGTCATCACCCAGGCTTGCAGGAACATGTCAGCCTCGCCCGCAGCAATTGCATCGTTGCTGGCACCATATTCGCCAACGCGGATGTTTGCTTTGACACCAATGGCTTGCAGGAAGGCTTGCGTCAGCTCTGCCGTAGGTGCCAGAGACGCGCGGCTGGAGTACGTGACGATGTCGATTTCGAGAGGCTCACCGTCGAGCATCCAGCTACCGCCTTGCTTCACGGCACCGGCCTCTGCCAGCAGCGCTTCGGCCCGGGCCATGTCATAGACCGCCGGGATGTCCGCAGCCCAGCCCTTGCCTTCGGGGAACATGGTGCCGGCCGGCACGCCCGCAACGCCGGAAAGTGCGGCCTGCACGATGCCCTGACGGTCAATCGCGACCGACACGGCCTTGCGGACCAACGGGTTCGACATCGGGCCATTGGCGGCGTTCACCGTGTAAAAGAAGAGACGCGCAGTGGGACCGGACATTCCCACGGCACCGCTTTCCTTGATCCGGTCGAAGTCTGTCTCAGGGTAGTTCATGACCATGTCGACTTCGCCCGCTTCGAAAGCGAGCGCCTGAGTGCCAGGATCGTCGGAGAATACGACACGCACTTCTTTGAGCGCAGGTGTGCCCAGTCGGTAATCTTCGTCTGCCTCAACGCGGTAGAGCTGATCCGGAACCACTTCTTTGAAGATGAACGGGCCAGTGCCGTTGATCGGGAACGCGTCAGAGCCTGCGCCCAGAACAGCGATGCCCGGCTCGGACAATGTCCATGGGAAGGCAGAGTTCGGGCTGTTGGTTTCAAAGACAACGACGTTCTCGCCGTCGGTGGACATGCCCGCGAGGTCGAGGAGGTTCGCGATCCGCTTGTTGTGGCCCTCGGCACCTTCTTCGGAGATCGGCGTGATTGCGTCGATCACGGCCTGCGCCGTCACCGGCGTACCGTCGTGGAAGGTCAGCCCACTCGGCAGTGTCACGCGCCATGTGGTAGGCGAGGACTGTTCGATGCTTTCAGCAACACGCGGATAGAGTTTCAGGTCGTAATCGAGCCCCACCAGTGTTTCGGTGACGCCCAGACGGTTCGACATCCAGCCGTTATAGCCCGCGCGGGGATCAGGAATTGCGGTGTCGGGGCCAAAGCCGCCGGAAATGGTGAGCGTGTCCTGCTGGGCCAGCGCAGGGGCGACGGAGCTCAGAGCCAGTGCAGAAGCGAAAGCGAGCCGTTTTGCGAATGACATCAATAAATCCTTGGATTTCGGTTGCGGAATTTCAGCTAGTGCCGGTTTGCATTCGTGGGCAAAGTCAGCGCGGGCTGCGGAGGGCCTACGCGAGCAAATTTGCGCTCGCAATAAGAATGTTACTTTATAACACAATTCTTGAACAGCACCGTGCTCAAAGGTCGTGCCACTTGAAGCTCAGCCTGTCGTGAAAGTTCTTGGTCCAAATCGGACGGATTAGGGGGTGGGTTGCGACCTGTGCCGTGATCCAGGTGCACTTGGGCAAATCCGGTTTCTGATTGTACCAGGCATAGAGCATCGCCAGGTAGATATCGCAGGCGGACAGTCGGTCACCCAGAAGGAATTTGCACCCGTCTGTTTCGGCCTCGATGCACTGGAACGCCGTATGCACACGCTCCCACGCGGCTTTGCGGATCGATTCCGCGATGACTTCCCCGTCCGCCTTGCCAGAAGCTTCTGAGAAATAGCGTTCCGTATAGCTTCGGCGCAAAACTGCCTCATAGACGTTCACCGAAAGAAATACGGCCCAACGCAGAAACTGTGGGTGGTTGTCTATCCAGAGGTTAGGACCGGACTTGAATGAGGGCTCGGCATAGGACAGGTGCGCCAATATGGCGGCAACTTCTGTCATTCGTGTTCCGTCGGCCAATTCCAGAACCGGCACCTGGCCCCAGCGACTCAATCCGATGAGCTGCCCGCCAAGTGGTGCATTTGGAACCGATTCAATGGGCTGGTACTCGAATTCAATATCTGCGGCCACAAGCGCAGCCTGAATAACGAAGCCTCCTGAACCGAGCCGATTGTGCAGCCTGTAGGTCATCAGCTTTTGCCTTCCAGCCGCGTCAGTGCGGCAATGCCAACTTGCTCTGCGCTACGTCAGAGGACCAGTCCAACCCGCGCACGAGACCCGATGCGATGCGGCCCCATTCGTCGGCACCCTTGGCGCCTTTTCCGCACCCACCGACCGCAACGGCAATCTTGTCCTCATAGACACGGTCGATGATGGGCAGACCGCTTTTAGTGGCCGTGACGGCGCATGTATCCGTGCACCAATCCGTGCAGGTTTCAAGAACCGGTATCAGTTCCTTAAGCCGCGCGGTAAAATCGCTGCGATTGGGCTCTGAGCCTTTGCCTTTGAACCAGTCTCGCAAGCCCTCGAATTCTTCAAACTGCGGGTCCGACGTGTCACCTACACCGATCTTCAGATAGCTATGGCCATCCGGGTAGCGGATCGGCGGTAGGATATAGGCCCCAATGGCGGTGTCGATCATGGTGGGCATATCCCGCAACACATGCTGTGCCTCCCCCTCAATGCGCACGAGAACGACGGTGCGACCGTAGACCGTAAGGCCCAAATCAATCGGGCTCAGGCCCAAGGGCGCGGTAAAGGCCCCCGCTGCAACCAGAACTTTCTCCGCGCTAACGCTGGAGCCGTCCCACAGCTCGATTTCCACACCCTCGGAGTTCGCGCGGATAGATCGCGCCGCCTGCCGGATACAAGCGGCCCCGGCCTGCTCTGCTAACTTGGTCTGTGCCGCCACCATGCGGCGAGGACTGATATACCCAGCACCGCCACTCTCCACCAAACCGTCAGAGTCATCGGAGACCGAGAGGTAAGGATATCGCGCTCTAATATCTTCTGCGTTCAAACGTTCGATCTCGGCGCCGTTCTGTTCGCCGATTGCGGCGCAAAAGGCATTGTATTGTGATCCCGGAACTCCAAGTCCGAGATAGCCGACCGGCGAGTAAAAGCTGATGCCGCTACGCGCCTCCAAGTCACTGTAGCGCAGGATAGACAGGCCTGCCGTGTTGCCCCACTCGGGCATAGGATCAACGTGGCGCGTCATACGACCTTCGTCGTAGTGGCTCGCAAAAACGCCGTCATGGCCGGAGCGATTCGCCGGTTCATCAGGACCAATGCAGGCAACCCCATCCGCACCTTCGGCTAGGTAGCGCGCGGCGGCGCTACCAATCAAACCACGTCCTACAACTGCAAACTTATACATGCCTTGCGCCCAGCCTCAGAGAAAGTTTGGTGTTGATACCTGGCTTGCGCCCAAAGAATTGACACACTGCTCGATGCTATCGGTGACTATGCGAATTCAGAAAGCGGCGACAGGCGAAATCTGCCGATCGAGGGCTTCTGTTGGCGCGTAGGCGTCCCGTGCTGAGACGCTTCGGACTACTCCTCGGGGCCCTGGGTATAGTCCGTTGTCGAAAATCGCCAAGCAAGGTACCCGGCCAATCCGATGAAAAGACCTCCCCAACCCACAGCGCCGGCTGAAAGCTCAATGAGCCCCCAGATCGCGCAGACCGCCACAATGGCGATCCGTGTCTTTACCGGCGCGTAGAACGGATCGGAGAAGTCAAAGAACTGCTTCAAGCGGTGGCCGCCTCGGCATATTCCGGCTGGGTTTTTGCACCTGTGATATAGGCCACGACATCCTGACCATCAGTGTCTTCTTTCCGGAGATTGGCGCAGATGCGCCCCCGCCGGAAGACGATGATACGGTCCACCAGATCAAAGACCTGCCGCATGTTGTGGCTGACAAGGATCAGGCTCTCGCCCTGCTCTTTCAGTGTGCGGATGATGTTTTCCACCTGCTCGGTTTCCTGCACACCCAACGCTGCGGTGGGCTCGTCCATGATGGTGAGCTTGGAGGCAAAGGTCGCAGTCCGCGCGATCGCAACGCACTGGCGCTGGCCACCAGACATGTTGCGGATGGTGTTCCGGATATTCGGGATCTTCACGGCGGTCTTCTGAAGACCTGCGAGCGTATCCTCGCGCATCCCTTTGTAGTCCAGTATCCGAAACGGTCCGAGCCAGTTGGCGAATGTCTTTTCCCGTCCAAGAAAGAGGTTATCCGGCACGTCCAGATCGTCAGCCAGGGCAAGGTTCTGGAACACCGTTTCAATCCCGGCGCGGCGCGCGTCGAGCGGGCCCGCAAAGTTGACCGGTTCCCCGTCGAAGATCACATCACCCGCCGTGCGCTGTTCCACACCAGTGATCTGACGCACGAAGGTGGATTTCCCGGCTCCGTTGTCGCCCATGATCGCCACGTGCTCACCCTTTTCGAGGATGAAATCGGCATCGTTGAGTGCATGTACCCCACCGTAGTGCTTGGTGAGGCCTTTGGTTTCTATAATGATTTCCGTCATGTCAGCCTCCCTTAACTTCGCGACGATCCGCGCTCTTGGCGCATCTTATCCAGCACCACTGCGCCGATGATGATCGCGCCCATGGCCATGAGCTGATAGAATGCGTCGAGCTTGATATAAGTAAATCCGGATTGGATGACGCCGAACACCATGGCCCCCAGAACGGTCCCGATGATGGAACCGCGTCCGCCGGTCAGGCTGACACCGCCGATCACCGCCATGGCAATGGCGTAGAGCTCGTAGAAGATACCCATGCCGGATTGGGCCGTCAGGTTCTTGGAACTCAGCACGATGGCCGCGAAGGCCGCTAGCATGGAGGCGATCATGTAGACGCGCACCTTGTGGCGGTTC
This sequence comes from Pseudomonadota bacterium, assembly GCA_038747015.1. Taxonomy (GTDB): domain Bacteria; phylum Pseudomonadota; class Alphaproteobacteria; order Rhodobacterales; family Rhodobacteraceae; genus Shimia_B. Next base: position 66,205 of record JBCDKE010000006.1, on the reverse strand, counting down.
ACGTTGATTCCGGACATCCGCGCGGCGTCCTCGTTGGAGCCGATGGCGTAGGTGTGTTTTCCATAAAGCGTATATCGCAAGATAAAGTGGAACACGATCGCCAGGCCGACGAACCACACCACCGGCATCATGCCTTTTCCGATGAACGCATAGCTTTCCGTGGGGAAGGATACAGGCTTGCCCCGGGTCCATGCCTGCGCGATGCCACGGCAAATCAGGAACATGCCCAGCGTTGCGATGAAGGGCGGAATTTTAGTGTAGGCGATTAGCGAGCCGTTTATCGCGCCGATCAGTGCACCGAAGGCCAGACCGACGATTACCGGCACGATTACCGGCAGATCGAAGGCCCATTCGCCAAATACCGCCTTGGGATTAGGGTTGCCATTGACCAGTTCGGTCTGCGCAAATGACATCACGATCATTGCGGTTGCCCCAACAAGGGGACCTGAACTCAGGTCGATACCGCCCGATATGATAACCTGCGTTACCCCGAGGGCGATGATCCCAATGATTGCAACCTGCAGGATGATGATCTTTAGACGCGCTTCGTTGAAGATGCTGTCAAAGCGGTCTTTTGTGTCGAAGAGAAAGCTCTGGTCGTTCATGTAGGGCAGCACCTGCCCCAGAATTTCAAACACTGCGATGATGGCTAGCAGTGCTAGGAAAATATTGAACTCGCCCGGCCAGCTTCGTTTCTTGGCGTCAAACTTTAGGCCGCCGGTTCCGTGTGCGGTATCAGCCACGGCTTCCCTCCTTGTTGTGGGTCTTTCTTTGAGAGCCCGTTCTTGTGCTGGGGCGGCACATGTGCGCCGCCCCAATCAATTCGGGACACAGACTTACTGGAAGTCGGCCACGTTCTCAGGCGTCACCAGCTTGAACGGGATGAAGACAGTTTTGTCGACGTCTTCCCCGGCTGCCAGCGCAAGCGCGGTATCGATGGAGCCTGCGCCCTGACCTGCGAGGTCCTGGAATACGGTCACATCGAGATCACCAGCAGCCATGGCGACCAGTGCGTCAGGCGTTGCGTCCACGCCGCCCACCTGGATCACGGACATGTCGAGACCTGCGGCCTTCATGGCCTGGATCGCACCGATGGCCATTTCGTCATTGTTGGCGACAACAAAGTCGAATTCCTCGCCGGAGGAGAGCCAGTTGGTCATCATGTCCTGCGCTTTGTCGCGGGACCATTCCGCGGTCTGGCGGTCGATGATCGACATGAAGTTACACATGTCCATGCCAATTACGTCGTCGACGTCCTTGGTGCGCTGCACCGCGGCCTGGTTCGACAGCTGACCCATCAGGATGTAGCCCGATGCACCGCCAGATTTGCCAGCTGCGCGCAGATTGCGGCAGATCTGGAACGTTTCCAGCGTACCGGACTCGATTTCGTTCGACGCCACGAAGGCCTGGTTCTCAGGCAGCGTGTCCATGTTAATCGGCTGACGGTTCACATAGACCAGCGGCACACCGGCAGCGGCAGCCGCTTGCGTCATGGCTTCGGTGGCGTTGGTGTCCACTGCGTTCACGATGATCGCATCAACGCCCGAGGCGATGAAGTTGTTGATCTGGTCAAGCTGGCGCGCCACGTCATCCTGCGCGTCTTCCATCTGCAGCGAAATGCCGAGCTCATCCGCATGGGCCGTCATGCCGTTGCGCATGATGGTCAGGCCGTTGTCGTCAAAACGCGCAATGGACGCACCGATTTCCTGAGCCATAGCTCCGGTTGCCATGAGGGCGGTAAGACCCGCCGTAATCAGAAGCTTTTTCATAGTTCCTCCCAAATTGCGTGCCGGCTCACGCGTTCTCCATGCCGGAGCCCTCGTTGAGGGCTGCATCACCCCCCAGTCTGCTTGCGACAGACTGGGCGACGAAATCCATTGATTTTCTTATATTTTCTTTGCGCCTAGGGTCGTTTTGCACCCCCTGGGCAAAGATCTCATAGCTGACCGATGCGGTGCATCCGGCACGAATGAGTTTTGCTAGCTGATCGACTGTCCCAAGACGATCTTGCTCTTCAACGAGCACGCGATCAGCATCCTGAAACTCACTATCAGAGAACTCGGACACGCCAGAAACGTGAATAATCGAGACATACTCCGCGCTCAGCGCATCTTCCTTCGCCAGGTGATGGTGGAAAGTGTCATGCACGATCCCAAAAACCCCCGCACCATGAGTTTCCCTAATCGCGCGCCGAGTTTGAGAAAAATCGCGCAGTGTACTGTCCTGAAATCCCAACGGCTCCACGAGCCCACGCACACCATGATCGCTAAGTACCTCACCGAGCCGTTCAAGAGCGCCACACAAGCTTTCGTAGCTCACGGGGCCTCCACCTTTGCGGGGAATGAGCACAATTGATTCCGCACCACTCAGCTGAGCGAGTTTTGCGAGCTCAGCAGTTTGCATCTCGATTTCGGGTGTCAGTTCGTTGAACCCATACACTTCGGCCAGCGCCAGTATTCGCAGCCCGTTGTCAGCACAGTACAAGCCGACATCACGTGCATCATCGCCTTCAAAAATTGGCTTTGGAAGGTCGTTGCGCAGCTCAATTCCCTTACATCCAAGGCCCTGCGCCAAATCAGAGAACTCCCGCCAACCCAGTGACGGGGCACTCACATGGTTCAAAGCAAAGCTCTCTATGCCATGAAGGTTACGCAATGGTCCTCCAGCCCTCACTGTGTGGGACAAGCCTAGTTTCGATCAACGCACTTTGCAACCGGTTGCATAAATGCGCGTTCGGAACGTTTTCTGACCCTCTTTTGGAGTCGTAAAAAGACACCGGTGCGCCCTAGTTCGACGCTAAGGCATTTCATTCGCATTATCTGCGATCCCACAACACCGAACGAAGGCGCAATGCGGTGGACATCCTGCCCGTCCGCATAGCCGCAGCAAAGCGAAGTTGTTACCGCGCCCGGATAAGAAATGCCTCATTAATAATGACTTACGGCACCTAAGGTCCGCGCAATAGAGCTGAAAAGCGGTAGCAAAGTGCTCTTATGCCGCAAACTCGGCCGTCGCAGAAACCCGTCTTTGACTACGTGTAAAACATGCCGTCACTTCGGCCATGACCGACACCGCTATCAAATCAGCGGACCTTAGTGACGATACCAGACCAACAGGTCCCCGAATTCTGGCCAGGTCGCTGCCCGTACACCCCATTTCAGCAAGTACACCCAACCGAGATTCGTGTGTTCGCTTGCTGCCTAGGGCTCCAACAAAGCGACTGTTCGAGCCGAGCGCGCTTTTGAGGAGGTTGGGTTCCCATGAATGGTCGTGGAACAGGGTCAGAAATGCACTCCAATGGTCCAGATATAACGGATAAGATGCTCTCGGAGACAGCAACCGCTGGACCGAAGCTTCGCAGAGGTCAGAGACGGCCGCAGCGTCCTCTTCATCCGGCGTCAAGCAAAACACTTCAAAACCGGACGAATGGGCCAGTTTTGCGGCCGCCCGAAAAACCGCGCCCCGCCCGGCGAGGGTGATCCTCGGCTTTGGATCGTACTCAATTATTAGGGGATCTTCTGCAGGATCGGTCGCAAACGAGAGCTTCGCGGGTTTGCGTTCTTGCAAAGACACATAGGCGTTTGCAAGAGATCCAATGTCCGGCGCGGGATCCAACAATACCTTGAGCATGCCACCGCAAGGCAGCGTTAGATCTGGAAAGGGCGATCCCTCGCCGTAGTGGACGAGCTTGCGTTTGCCGTCCTCAAGGCACGATAGCGCATTGAGGCGAATATCCTGATCGATGCAGCCATTGGACAAGTAGCCGACCATCTGACCAGCGGCGGTGACGAGCGCCAACGAGCCCAATTCGCGCGCGGTGCCGCCCTTAATGGCGACTGATGTCACCAGGGCGAACCGTTCCCCCTGTGCGATCATTTCCGCAGCGGCGGCGAGCACATCTTGTGCATGCTCAACATATGATATTTCGTCAGGCAACCTTGGCTTCTTCCATGATCTCCGCAAAAGACTTAAAGAACTTTGCGGCCAACTTCTTTGATGTACTCTGAATCAGTCGGCTGCCCAACTGCGCGAGTTTTCCGCCTATTTCGGCCTTGGCCTCGTAACGCAGGATTGTCTGGTCACCATCGCTCTCCAGCGTCACGTCCGCCCCACCCTTCGCGTGGCCTGCAGTTCCGCCATTCCCCTGGCCTGACAGGGAAAATTCGTCTGGCGCCCCCGTGGTATCAAGCGTCACATTACCCCCGAAACGCGCCTTTACCGGCCCAACTTTCAATAGGACCTTGGCTTCGAGTTCGGTGTCGGAGTGTTTGATCAGCTCTTCACAGCCGGGAATGCACTTCTCAAGGATTTCAGGATCGTTCAGCGCGGCATAGACCACATCTTTGGGCGCATTGATGGTGATTTCGTCGCTCAGTTCCATTGGTCTTCCTTCTTAGCAACAGGGGAATTTGATCCGCGCCAGAACCTCGGCGTGGGATTTAGAGGGGCTCAGCCATCTGGCAAAAGCGCGGAGCTTAGTGATGAAGATCATGAGACACCCTCGGTGGCTGGTCGCCGTATGGCCAACGCGGCGTAGTCGGCGGTCGTGTCGACATCTTGGAAGTATGCACCGCCCGGCAGATGGATCAGGCTCACCAAATCAGGGCGCTCACGCGTGAATTTTCCGCACCCCGGATTTTGTTCATCTTCGAGCATCTTGCCGACTAATGCGCCAGGGATGGCGATCGGGTTTCCCCGCGACTTTCCGTTGTGCGGAACTGATATCTTGGAACCGCCTGTAGCTAGATGAGCCGCAACAAGGGCATTGATGTCTTTAGCCGCAAGCATTGGCTGGTCGCCAAGCCCTACGAGCACGTGTTCAGCCCCAAGCGCCGATCTAAGGCCAGTTGCGACAGAACTGGCCTGACCGGAGGCGAATTCTGCATTGTGCACAAACTCTACATCGAGACCCTCCAGAACCGCGCGGACCTCAGGTGCCTGATGGCCGGTGACGACCACGACGCGGCCGATGACGCTTACATACGCAGTAACCGTCTTTCGCACCATCGGGTCACCGTCCACCGGCATCAGGAGCTTGTTTTCTTCGCCCATACGCCGGGACAGCCCAGCGGCAAGCAAGACTGCCGTGAAATTATCCATTTTGCGCCACCGCTCGACGACGCGCGCGAGTGAGTTCGGCCATGATCGACAGCGCAATCTCGTCGGGGGTAATTGCACCGATATCAACGCCGGCGGGCGCGCTGACGCGGGTCAATTCTTCCTCGGATCGGCCATTCGCGATGAGCTTCTGGGAAAGCACTGCAAACTTGCGGGCGCTGCCGACAAAGCCGACATAGTCGGCCCCGGCATCCAACGCTCTGATCAAGGCATCTAGGTCCCCCTGCCCCTGCGTTGCAATCAGTACAAACCTGCGCCGCATCGGTGCCCCAAGCTCTGAAGACGGCGTCCTAGCATTCACGCTCCAATGAAAGCCGGGAGCTAAGCAGCGCAGCGCATGAGCGACCGGGGAAGTCCCGAAAATCACCAACTCTGGTGCGGGAAGCGACGGTTCGATGAAGATATCTACCGTACCTTTTGAGGGGCATCCGTTTCGGGCATAACGGACACCCTCCACTTCGGTGCCAGCTTCGACGCCGCTGCGGGTCAGTTCCTCTTCCGGTGCCACGGAAATCAACTTGGGCTGGCCATCAGCCACGGCCTCTAATGTCGCCTTGCGAACGGCGGCGCGGGTACACCCCCCTCCGAGCCAGCCGCTGATGATTTCCCCTTCGCAGGACAAAATCGCCTTGGTTCCAGGCTTGGCGGCCGTAGAGCCCGCGGTTCGGATAACGGTCGCAAAGGCAAAGGCCTCTTCGCGTTCTTCCATCGCCCGCGCGGTTTCCGCCAAAGAAGGGTCGAGGTTAGCTGCTGCAATCATAGCCGCACCAATTCGGGTTCAAGCGCGGCGAGATCGCCCAGTGTGTTGGCCGCCGCGAAGAGATCGAGATGTGGCAGCGCCGCTGCCATGCCTTCGGCGATGGGTTCGTAGTCGCGCCAACCTTTCAGAGGGTTAAGCCAGATAATCCTTGCTCCGCGCTTGCGGATGCGCTCCACCGCGCTGGCAAATTGGTCTGCGGGCCCAGTGTCAAAACCGTCGGACAGGATCAGTACCACCGTGCGCCCGTCGACATGGGTCTTGGCATAGCTGCGTGAAAATTGGTCGAGGCAGCCGCCGATCTTTGACCCGCCGCCAAACCCGTCAGCCATGAGCGACATGCGCCCGATCCCGCGCATCAGGTCCTTGTCGCGCAGCGCCTCGGTGATCCGTACAAGGCGGGTGTGGAACAGATAGGCGTCCGATTTAGGGTCTGCGCGCATGAGCCCGCCGAGGAAACTGAGAAACACCTGCGCGTAGACGTTCATCGATCCCGACACATCGCAGAGCGCGACGATATTGCGAGTCCTGTCCGGGCGCGTGCGGCGGATCAGGCGAATGGGTTCGCCCCCCGTGCTGAGGCTTTGGCGGATGATCCGGCGGAAATGGAGGCTGGATCCTTTCTGTGATGCGGCGCGGCGGCGAGAACGGCGATCCCGCAGGGCCGCGCCCATCCGGCGCGCGACATCTTCGGCCTGGGCCACATCTTCGGGGCGGACCAGATCACGCAGGTCCTTGCGGCTCAGATTGCGCGTTTCGACGGCGACGAGTTTGCCTTCGCCGTCTTGGTCTGCGTCGCCCTGGCCGCCGTCTGGGGCTGTGGCTGACCCTGCACCGCTGGCGGCATCTTGGCCCTGAACCTCGCGATTGGAATGCACCGCGTCGCTGCCTTTTGCGGCCTTAGGCGCCTGCCGCTGCTTCACACGCCCCGCGTCCATCCAAAAACTGTCGAACAGCGCGTCGAACTGTTCCGCGTCATCCTTGCAGCCAGAGCAGACCGCCTTGAGCGCGCGACGCGCTTCATGGTGATCGGCTGCGTCCACGTGCGTCAGCGCTTCGAGCGCCAGCTGGGTTTCGGCCACCCCCAGCGACAGCCCATTTGCCCTTAAATGCCCAATAAAGCCCGCCACACGGGCCGCAGGGCCAGGATCACGGCCTGCAAATCGGGTCACGCGGCTCATGCCGCCCTCCCTGCGAGCCGCGCAGTGACCTCGTGCGTAATGCCCGCCTGATCCTCCTGCGTTTTCAGGAGCGTCTTGAGCGTGGCGTGGAGCAGCGTCGGGTCGCTGGTCAAATCCGCAATGCCGAGCCCCATGAGAGCCGCCGCGAAGTCGAGCATCTCGGCGACGCCCGGCACCTTTTCCAATTCTTCGCCGCGCAACGCCTGAACAAAGCCCACGATTTGCCGGGCGAGGCGCGCCTCAACTCCAGGGCAGCGGGCGTGGAGGATCGACAATTCGGCCTCCATCGAGGGGTAACCGATATGTGTGTAGAGGCACCGCCGCCGCAGCGCGTCGCTCAGATCGCGAGTGCCGTTCGCCGTGAGCACAACGATCGGCTTCGTCGTCGCTCGGATCGTTCCGAGTTCGGGCACGGTCACCTGAAAATCGGAAAGAACCTCCAACAAGTATGCCTCAAACTCTTCATCCGCGCGGTCGATCTCGTCGATGAGAAGAACCGGCGGATCAGGCTGCCGGATCGCTGCGAGCAGAGGGCGTTCCAGCAGAAACTCTTCGGAAAAGATGCGGTCTTCGATCTCGCGGCCGGTCTGGCCGTCTTCGGCAGCTGCCCGGATCGACAGGAGCTGACGCTGATAGTTCCATTCGTAGATTGCCTGGGCAGCATCGAGCCCTTCATAGCATTGCAGGCGGATGAGCCGCGCGCTTTGCGTCGCCGCAAGCACCTTTGCCACCTCGGTCTTGCCCACGCCAGCCGCCCCTTCGAGAAGGATCGGGCGTCCGAGGGTAATCGCCAAGTGCAAGGCCACAGCCAGATCGTCGGAGGCGATATAGGCCTCCGCCGCCATGGCTTTCTGAAGGTCGATCCAGCTCATTTCCAATTCATCCGGTTGCCGCCCCCGCCGAAATGCAGCGGGGGCGAACAGGATTAGCCGTGGAGGCCTAGGTCATTGGCGGTCTTCCAGATGCGCCAATGGTCATGGGGCATATGGCTTTGGCGGAGCCCGAAGGCCCGGAAAGCGTCATGCACCGCATTCGAGAAGCACGGCACGCCGCCCACATGGGGGCTTTCGCCGACGCCCTTGGCACCGATCGGGTGATGCGGGCTGGGCGTGACCGTATGGTCGGTCTCGTAGTTCGGCACTTCCCACGCAGTGGGCAGGAAGAAGTCCATCAGCGTGCCGGTCTTCACGTTCCCCATCTCGTCATAGGCAATCTCTTGCCCCAACGCGACGGCGAGCGCTTCGGTCAGACCACCGTGGACCTGCCCCTCAATGATCATTGGGTTGATCCGCGTGCCGCAGTCATCCAGCGCGTAGAAACGGCGGATATCGACGGTTCCGGTGTCCACATCGACGTCCATGACGCAGACATAGGCTCCGAACGGATAGGTCATGTTGGGCGGGTCATAGTAGCTGACCGCCTCAAGACCGGGCTCGATCCCCGGAATGGCCTGATTATAGGCCGCAAAGGCGATCTCCTTCATCGTCTTGAAGCGCTCGGGCGCTCCCTTGACGACAAAACGGTCCACGTCGAATTCCACGTCATTGTCGTGCACTTCGAGAAGGTAGGCCGCGATCATCTGCGCCTTGGCGCGGATTTTGCGGCCCGCCATGGCTGTGGCCGCGCCCGCCACAGGTGTGGAACGCGACCCGTAAGTGCCCAGCCCGTAGGGCGCGGTATCGGTGTCGCCTTCCTCGATGGTGATCGAGTCTGCTGGCAGACCGATTTCAGAGGCAAGGATTTGCGCAAACGTCGTTGCGTGGCCCTGTCCCTGGCTGATCGTGCCCAGACGCGCGATGGCCGACCCAGTGGGGTGAATGCGAATTTCGCAGCTATCGAACATGCCCAGCCCGAGGATGTCGCAGTTCTTGACCGGTCCCGCGCCGACGATCTCGGTAAAGAAGGTCAACCCGATCCCCATCAGCGACCGCGTCTCGCCGCGCTTGAACGCCTCGACACGCTCGGCCTGTTCCTTGCGCAGGCCGTCATAGTCCACGGCGGTGAGCGCCTTGTCCCACGCGGTGTGGTAGTCACCGCTGTCGTATTCCCAGCCCAACGCGGACTGGTAGGGGAACTGTTCCTTCTTGATGAAGTTGATCCGGCGCAGTTCGGCGGCGTCCATGTTGAGCTCGATCGCGAGCAATTCGATCATTCTCTCGATGAAATACACCGCCTCGGTCACCCGGAACGAACAGCGATAGCTGACCCCGCCCGGTGCCTTGTTGGTATAGACGCCGTCCACGGCGAGGTAAGCCGTCGGAATGTCGTAAGAACCCGTGCAGATATTCATGAACCCAGCCGGGAACTTGGTGGGGTCCGCGCAGGCGTCAAAGCCGCCGTGGTCCGCCGTGGTGTGGCACCAAAGGCCGAGGATCTTGCCCTCTTTCGTCGCCGCGATCTTGCCCTTCATCCAGTAGTCACGGGCAAAGGCGGTGGTCATGAGGTTGTCCATCCGGTCCTCAATCCACTTCACGGGCTTGCCCGTGACAATGGAGGCCACGACCGAACACACATAGCCGGGATAGGCCCCCACCTTGTTGCCGAACCCGCCACCAATATCGGGCGAGATCACGCGGATGTTGTGCTCTTCAATCCCGGAAATCAGGGAAACAACCGTCCGGATCGCGTGCGGCGCCTGGAAGGTTCCGTAAAGCGTGAGCTTGCCGTTCACCTTGTCCATGGACGCCACGCAGCCGCAGGTTTCCAGCGGGCAGGGGTGGGTCCGGTGATAGTACATCATCTCCTCGGCCACGACCGGGGCCTCGTCGAGGACCTGTTCTGTGGCGGCTTGATCGCCCACCTCCCAGGTGAAGATGTGGTTATGATGCTTGCGCGGTCCGTGCGCACCATCGGGCACTTCGCCGTTTTCGCCCGCGATATCCTCGCGCAGCACGACGTCCGAGTTTAGCGCCTCGAACGGATCCACAAGGACTGCAAGCTCTTCGTATTCAACGACAACCGCTTCTACGCCATCGGCGGCGGCATAGCGGTCTTCGGCCACGACGAAGGCCACTTCCTGGCCCTGGAACAGCACCTTGCCATCCGCAAGCACCATCTGCTTGTCGCCAGCCAGCGTCGGCATCCAGTGCAGGCCCAGCGGCTCCAGATCAGCGGCGGTCAGGACCGCCAGCACGCCGGGGACCTCCATCGCGGCGCTGATGTCGATGTCTTTGATGCGCGCATGGGCATAGGGGGAGCGAACGAAATCGCCAGACAGCATGCCATCGAGCTTGATGTCGTCGACATAGTTGCCCTTGCCCTGGGTAAAACGAGCGTCCTCGACGCGTTTGCGGGAACAGCCGAGACCTTTGAGATTGGCGACGCGATCTTCTTTGGTGACTACTTCGTCTTTCATTCCGCCGCCTCCTTGGCTGCCTGCATTTCGGCGCTGGCGGCCTGAATGGATTTCACGATGTTCTGATACCCGGTGCAGCGGCACAGATTGCCCGCCATGCCGAAGCGAATTTCTTCTTCGGTCGGGTTTGGATTCTCTTCGAGAAGCTTGCGTGCCCGTGTGATCATCCCCGGAGTGCAGTAACCGCACTGCAATCCGTGATGTTCGCGGAACGCCTGCTGGAGCGGGTGCAGTTCGTCAGGGCCACCGATGCCCTCGATCGTTGTAACGTCGGCACCGTCGGCCTGCGCCACAAACATGGTGCAGGCCTTCACTGACTTGCCGTTCACATCGACAGTACATGCGCCGCAATGAGACGTTTCGCACCCGATATGAGGCCCGGTGTAGTTCAGCCGCTCGCGCAGCGTGTAGATCAGCAGTTCGCGCGGTTCGGCGAGGAATTCCTCTTCCTTGCCGTTCACGTTCATTTTGATGTGCATCTTCTTGCCCATGATCAGGCTCCTCCCTCGGCGCGGGTCCAGGCGCGCTCGATTGCGCGGCTCAGGATTACGCCGGCAACGTGACGTTTGAATTCGACAGGCCCGCGATTGTCGTGCTGCGGGTCGATGTCTTCGAGCATGGCGGCGACGGCGGCCTTGATCTGGTCGGACCCCACAGAGGAACCGACGATAGCGTTGCCAGCAGCCTCGGACCAAACCGGCGTGTCGCTCAGGTTGGTCATCGCGACAGAGGCCATGATGCAGGTGCCGCGGTCGTTCTCCAGCGTGACGGCCGCTGCGGCCGTGGCGTAGTCGCCAATCTTGCGCTTTTGTTTCTCGTAGGCAAAGCCGCGGCCGTGGAACGGCACGGTGACGGCGGTGAGTACCTCGTCATCCTCGCGATCCGTCATGTAAGCGGCTTCGTAAAAGTCCCGCGCCGCGACTTCGCGTTCGCCGTCGGGGCCGATCAGAGTGAACCGCGCGTCGAGACACTGCATCAGGCCCGGCATGTCGTTGCCCGGGTCACCATTGGCGACATTGCCGCCGACCGTGCCCATGTAACGAACCTGCGGGTCCGCGATTTGAAGCGACGCTTCTTTCAGGATCGGGCACATGCGGGCGAGCTCTGCATGGTCGATGATTTCGGCCTGCGTCGTCATGGCCCCGATACGCACCTCCGCGGCGCGCATTTCGATGCCGAAAAGCTCCTGCACATTTTGCAGATCGATTAAGTGATCAACGGAGGCCATACGCAGCTTCATCATCGGGATCAGGCTGTGCCCTCCCGCCATGACGCGTGCGTCGTCTCCATGTTCTTCTAGAAGCGAAAGGACGCCACCGATGCTGTCCGGACGGTGGTAGTCAAAGCTTGCTGGAATCATCGTTATCCTCCCACGGCGAGATCCTGGCTGGGGAGGACGCTGCATGCGGCGGCATGCCGCAGTCTTCGCTAAACGCATAAAATACGAGGTTTTTGCACGAAATGCGCCATCGCCTGCACGAATTACGTAGACAGTTTTTGTCGGATTTCGCGTCCGGTGCTGGGCGTTTTGCGGAACTTAGCGGACGGGTCGCATCGATGGGTCGGCCGAATCTAGACGCCCAACGCCTCCTGCACGCTCTTCAGCTTAGACCGGCTCACGGGCACATTCGGGCACTTGCTGGACACGAAAGTGCAGCGCCCGCTGTCCTTGCGCTTCTCGAATGAGGCGACCTTGGCGGGGTTGATCACATAGCTCCGGTGCACGTGAAGATGCCCCGCGGTAGAGAGCCGATTTACCGCCTCGGTGATCGGCCATGAACAGAAGAGACGCCCCTCATCGGTGTAGACCTGCGTGTAATGTCCATCGGCGCGCACAAAGGCCACGTCGTCCGACAGAATGTACACCCGCCCGCCTTCCTTCTCGCAAGGCAGTCGAAGCTGCTGTTGCACAGGTGCTGGCGTCTCTGGCGCCGGGTCCGCACCCGCCCCGCCCACAACGGCTCCCTCCGGTGTGAGGTAGAGCGTACTCACCCACAGGAATGTTCCAAGGATCACAAAGCTCGACAGGATGACGCCGATGGCGAGCACTTCGTTGCTCATGACGGGGCCAAACTCCGAAAACCCATCCACTGCCACAAAGCTGGTCTGAAACGTCGCCGCAAAGTGAACCGTCGCCACCGCACTGCCAAAACAGAAAGTGCCCAGCAGAATGTTGCGGTTCGTCCGTTCGCTATAGGCGACCCAAAACGCCGCAATGCACAGCAGGATCGACAAAAGACCCGATGCAACAACACTGGGAACGGTAAAGATGGCGCGGCACAGCTCGAGCGCGCTCATCCCGACGTAATGCATCGATGCAATGCCCACGCCAACGAGCGCCCCGGCGCCCACGATGTGAAGCGGTCGTCTCTCAGTGAAATGTAGGATGATCAGAGCGGCGGCCACGATTAGGATCGCCTGAAGCGCAGATGCCAGCGTGATGGCCGCGTCGTAGTAGAACAGAATGGGCATCTGCAGGCCCAGCATCGCCACGAAATGCATCGACCAGATGCCACCACCCAAGGCGATCGCGGCAAGCGCCACAGCGACTTTTCTCTGCGCCAGCGTCTTTGACGACAGGTCCTTCGTCAAATTTAGTCCGGTAAACCCGCTGATCATCGCGATGGCGATAGATGCGGCTACCAGTCCAGGACTGTGGCTAACATCCAATGTATTCATAGGGCTGTATCGCTTTTCATTGAAAACTTGGCAACAGGCGGGCCTAGACGTTCTGCGCAAACCTGCGTGACTGGATCGACAGTTAGATCTGGCGATTTTCGCCATCTGGCCGTCACAAGAGCCAATTTCTTAAGTTCTAGAACGCGAGTTGCAATTTCTTCTATCTATCGATAGGTAGAGACTCATGAGTCGTCCACTGCGACCTGCGAGCACCCATGTTGAGAGGATCATGAGACAAATGGAACTGAATGCGGATTTTAATGCTAGGGTCGTAGTCCATTCAGAAGATCTCGACTGGATCGCTTCCCCCATGGCGGGCGTGGACCGGCGCATGCTGGATCGCATCGGTGACGAGGTCGCAAGGGCCACAACCATCGTCCGCTACGCGCCCGGCAGCCACTTTTCCGAACACACCCACACCGGCGGCGAAGAATTCATCGTTCTTGATGGCGTCTTTCAGGACGAACACGGCGACTTCCCGGTGGGCACCTATGTGCGCAACCCGCCGACCACAGCCCATACGCCGGGCTCAGATGACGGCTGCACGATTTTCGTGAAACTCTGGCAATTCGACATGGAGGATCGCAACCAGTTCCGCAAAACCATGGCCGAAGAGCTTGCAACGCCAGTGGACGGCGTGGCCACTGCCCAGCTTCACAAGGACGCACGTGAAACGGTGACCTATAGCCAACTGGACCCCGGCACGGTTCTCGAAATCGACGATGCAGGCGGCACGGAACTCTTGGTTCTGTCCGGCAGCATATCCGAAGGCGGCGATGTCCTGAACAAGGGCGGTTGGCTGCGGGCCCCCGCAGGACAAAAGCTCTCAGCCACAGCCGGGGCCGACGGCGCAAAGGTATGGGTCAAAACCGGCCACCTCGTTCACGCCCACGCACCGTCTGTCTGATGGCTGACCGCGCGCCCCTTGCAATCGTTGCCGGTGCAGGCGCTGGCCTCGGTCAGGCTCTGCTCGCCCGGTTTCAGGCCGGCGGCTTTACCCCCGTCGGCCTCGGTCGCACCAGACCGGAATCACCCATCGGCGACTTCCACGCACTCGATCTCTCCGACGAGGCCGCAATGCCCGGAAAGATCGCAGACATCATTGCTGAACACGGCGCACCGCGCGTCGTGATCCATAACGCGGCAGAGCTTGTGATCCGACCCTTCGTCGACACGCATCTCAGCGACTACCAACGCACATGGTCTTCCATGGTGCAGTCGGCGATCCTGCTCGCTCAGGCCACCATGCAACCCATGGTGCGCGCGGGCGGCGGCGCGTTTATCGTGTCCGGGGCCACCGCCTCTCTACGCGGCGGCGCACGGTTCTCGGCCTTTGCTAGCGCCAAATTCGCCCTGCGCGGCCTCACCCAGTCCCTGGCGCGCGAGTTTCAGCCCGCTGGCGTACATGTCAGCCACGTCATCCTCGACGGCATTATCGACACCGCCCGCTCGCGCGAACTCCACAGCCTCGATCCCGCGAAAATGATGCGGCCCAAAGAGATTGCCGAGGCCTATTGGCAACTCGCCCATCAGCCCAAATCCACCTGGACCCACGAACTGGATATGCGTCCAGCCTCAGAAGGCTTCTAAGCTATGAAAACACTGATTATCGGCGGCGGTCTCTCCGGCCTCTATCTCGCTGAACGTCTCGAGGCCGAGGGGCGCGACCATCACCTCCTTGAGGCTCGCGACCGCTTTGGCGGGCGGATCATGACCGAGAGTGTCGGCGACGGCAGCTTTGACATGGGCCCCGCCTGGTTCTGGCCCGGCCAGCCGCGCATTGCATCGCTGATCGCTCGACTTGGTCTCCGCAAATTCGATCAGTTCGCAAAAGGCGACCTCACATATGAAGACGAAGGCGGCCGCGTACAGCGCGGCTACGGTTTCAGCTCCATGGAAGGATCCTGGCGGCTCGAAGGCGGCTTGTCTCGCCTGACAGAGACGCTCACCGCCCGCATCCCCGACACTCGCAAGAGCCTCAGCGCCCAAGTCACGAGCCTCGAAATGACGGACAGGACCTGCCGCGCGACGCTGCAGGACGGCACCACGATCAACGCGGGCCGCGTCGTGCTCGCCATGCCGCCCCGCATCGCCGCCGGGCTCGATTTTGCCCCCGCACTGCCCGGGCAGGCGCTGCAGGCCATGGCCAATGTGCCCACATGGATGGCCGGTCAGGCCAAGGCCGTTGCGGTTTACGACACGCCGTTTTGGCGCGAAGCAGGGCTTTCTGGCGACGCTATGAGCCGCCATGGCCCAATGGTCGAAATCCACGACGCCTCCCCCGCGCACGGAGCCCCACCTGCCCTCTTCGGCTTTATCGGCGTGCCGCCTAACTCCCGCGCCAATGCCGCGCGCCTGAAAGAGCTTGTTCAAGACCAACTGGTTCGGCTCTTTGGTACCGAAGCAGCTCATCCCCGCGAGCTCATTATCAAAGACTGGGCTTCTGACGCGTTCACAGCGACGGCAGCGGACGCCGCGCCGCAATACACCCATCCAACGTATGGGTTGCCGATGTCCATGCGCGGTCTCTGGAACGGTAACTTGATCTTCGCTGGCACAGAAGTGGCGCCCAGCTTTGGCGGCTACATAGAAGGCGCGCTCGAAGCGGCGGAAGTTGCCCTGGCTCAACTTACCCAGCCCGAGCCCGCGAGCAGCTAGGCAGTCCCCGCAACGCTCGGCTCCTAGGCCATGCGTTGACGCATATTCAACTCGTACCTATCCCAAGGTACATTGACCGAAAGGCGGAGTTTTCGCGATGTCAGACCGACGCGAAGTTATTCTGGATGTGACCGAGCGGCTTATCCGCACCCACGGCTACAGCGGGTTTTCCTTTCGCGAAGTGGCCAGCGAGGTCGGCATCAAATCCGCCAGCGTTCACTACCATTTCCCGACAAAACCGGATCTGGCCGCCGCCGTGGCCAAAAGGTATCGCGAACGTTTCGCAGAGGCGATTTCCGATGCCGAAAACC
This sequence comes from Pseudomonadota bacterium, assembly GCA_038747015.1. GTDB lineage: Bacteria > Pseudomonadota > Alphaproteobacteria > Rhodobacterales > Rhodobacteraceae > Shimia_B. Next base: position 50,146 of record JBCDKE010000006.1, on the reverse strand, counting down.
AAGGCACAAGCCGTATCGAGGCGTGGCTCGGCCTCTTTCGAAAGGCGCTGGAAGAAGACGGTCTCATGTGCCTATGCGGAATACTGGCCGCCGAAGGCGACAGCCTACCCCACGAAGTTGCAGACGAAGCCCTATCTTTCCTGCAGTTCGGCATGTCCTCTCTGGAAGAGGCTAGGCCAGGCGAAGGCGCGGGCATTCTCGCACAGCTCGAAGGGGCTATGTTGATCGCACGCTCCGCAGGCGATGTGAACGTGTTTGCGGACGCGACGAGGAACCTAGTCCACGCTTAGGATAGCGTTGAAGGTTGCACGCCTCGCTAGTTCACTGACGCATCAATGGCCGTCGCGAGCATTTCGACGGCCGCATCGAGATGGTGTTCTTCGGCGACAAATGGCGGCGCTAAAAGGACGTGATTGCCGTTCTTGCCGTCGATAGTGCCTCCCATTGGATAGCAAATGAGCCCCTCGGCAAAAGCCGCTGATTTGATTTTGGCGTGCACCTTTGCCTGAGCCGGGTGCGGGGTCTTAGTCTCTCGATCCGCAACTATTTCCACTCCGAAAAAGAGACCCGTGCCCCGAATGTCACCCACATGGGGATGCTGGCCGAGCTTGGCACGTAGGGCCTGCCGGAAATAGGTTCCCGCAGGAGCAACGCGGGCAAGCACCTCATCATCGATCAGTCGCTCAAGGACCGCCAACCCTGCCGCACAGGCTACCGGGTGACCGAGATAGGTATGCCCATGCTGAAAAAAACCGGATCCCTTGAGGATCGCCTCATGGATCGCCTTGGTACAGATCGTCGCGCCAATCGGCTGGTACCCGCCGCCCAGCCCTTTTGCGATGGCACAGATATCAGGCGCAACATCGTACTGCTCACAGGCAAAGAGCGTCCCTGTACGGCCCATGCCGCACATGACTTCGTCAAGGATCAAAAGGATACCATAGCGGTCGCATAGTGCACGGACGCGTGCAAAATAGTCCCCCACTGGACCAACTGCCCCTAGCGTGGCGCCAACGACTGGCTCTGCTACAAAGGCCATGACCGTTTCGGGACCCAGTGAACGAAACTCGGCATCCAATTCATCAATCAATCGGTCGACATACGCGACGTCCGTTTCTCCCTGCTGCTGTCCACGATAGGCGTAGCACGGGGAAACATGGCTAACGTCGATCAGGATCGGAGCGAACTGCGCGCGGCGCCATGCATTCCCGCCCGTTGCCAACGCGCCCAGAGTATTGCCGTGATAGCTCTGGCGCCTTGCGACAATCCGTTGCCGCTCGGGTTGACGGATCTCTAGATAGTACTGGCGCGCCAGCTTGATCGCGGCTTCCATCGCCTCCGACCCACCAGAGACGAAGTAGACACGATCCAGGTCGCCGGGCGCCAGCGCCACCAGCTTTTCCGCCAGTTTCTCCGCAGGGTCAGAGGTGAAAAATCCAGTATGCGCGAAAGCAACCTTGTCCATCTGCGCTTTGACGGCCGCGGTGACATGAGGGTCCCCATGACCAAGACAGGACACTGCTGCATCACCGAAATTCAGGTAGGTTTTGCCACTTTCGTCAAAGAGATAAGCGCCCTCACCGCGCGACACCTGAATCGGCGGGGACTTAGAGTTGCGTGGAAATACATGGGAATTCATTACGCAAATTCTCCTTGGCAGATGCGGGCCACCACTGCGCAGATACCAGAGTAATGCACGGCACTTCTTTCATCGGAAATCATACGACCCTCAGTGTTTCATCAGTGTTTCACCAGCCCAGCGCATGTCGATAAATGTGAAACATATATTTCACAGATTGACAACGTCTGAAACGGTTGCAAGCCTACAAGTGATGGAGGGTCCGCCGATTCCCACGCACGCACTCGAAGACCGCGTTGCAGAACGCTACGCCGGGCTGTCCGAACAGCTCCGGAAAGCTGCGGATTACGTGCTCGCCAATCCGTTGGATATTGCCAGCAGATCGCTAAGAGCGATTTCTTCCGACAGCAACGTTTCGCCGGCCACGTTTTCACGTCTGTCGCGGGCTCTCGGCTACGACACCTTTGAGGAAATGAAGGATGTCTCGCGCCGTTCTGTCGGACAGCAGGTGATCTCGCTCTCAGCAAAGGCAGAACTTCTCAGGTCAGGCGCGCATTCAGGCCAATCAATGCTCGCCCGCCAGGGAGAGGCATGCATCGACAACATTCAAACGTTCCTCGGCCGCGCGGATGAGGCAAAACTGCGCGAGGCCGCAACGCTCATGCGCAAAGCCGAAAACGTCGTCCTGCTAGGCGCGCTCGCTTCCGCCGGGATCGTGGAATACATGGCCTACCTGGCGCAGTTTTTTGCGCCGAATTGGTCGCTCGCGGGCGGACGAGGCGACTCATTGGGCTCCCAAGCGGCCAAACTCAAAAAGGGTGATGTCGTATTTATTCTCACAATGCGGCCCTATGCACAGCGCGCCGTCGCTACGGCAAAACTGGCACGCGATATTGGTGCAGATGTGATCCTTGTGACCGATGCTCTGGAATGCCCGGCATTGGCCCACACAACCCTGGGCTTCGTGGTTCCCACCGACAGCCCACAATTCTTCTCCTCTTACGCGGTGACGCTTGTGCTGATCGAAACCTTGATCGCCATGATCGTCGCTGAGTCAGAGGCGGATGCAACCGCTGCGATCAATCAGGTCGAAGCAAAAAACCGGGAACTCGGCGAATATTGGGCCGGGTGAACTTTCAACTAGGGAGACTACAAAATGTTGAAACAACTGAAACTTGGCGGCGCAGTCCTGATCGGCGCGATGACGGCGGCATCGATGACGGTCGCGCAAGAGTTCATCTCCATCGGTACCGGCGGCGTGACCGGTGTTTACTACCCGACCGGCGGCGCGATTTGCCGGCTGGTCAACAAGTCCCGCAAAGAGCACGGCATCCGTTGCGCCGTTGAATCCACCGGTGGCTCCGTCTACAACATCAACACCATCAAGGCAGGCGAGCTGGAATTCGGCGTTGCCCAGTCTGACTGGCAGCACCACGCCTATAACGGGACTTCCCGTTTCGAAGGCGATGCGGCGTTCCCAGACATCCGTGCCGTGATGTCCGTGCACCCCGAGCCATTCACGCTGATAGTACGCGGCGACAGCGGCATCACGAGCTTTGAAGAGCTCGCGGGCAAGCGTGTGAACGTAGGCAACCCAGGTTCTGGTCAGCGCGCCACGATGGAGGTCGTCATGGAAGCGTTCGGCATCGGCATGGATGATCTGGCACTCGCGACCGAGTACAAAGGTTCGGAAATGGCCAAGCAGCTCTGCGACGGCAACATCGACGCCATGATCTACACCATTGGGCACCCGGCTGCGGCGATCAAAGAAGCCACCACGACCTGCGACGCACAGCTGGTGTCCGTCACCGGCGCACCGATTGATCAGCTCGTCGCCGACAACCCGTTCTACCGCGTAGCAACGATCCCCGGCGGCATGTACAAAGGCACTGACGGCGAAACTACGACGTTCGGCGTGGGCGCAACCTTTGTGACTTCGGCCAGCGTGCCCGAAGACACCGTTTACATTGTTGCCAAAGCAGTCATGGAAAACATCGATGACTTCCGCGGACTGCACCCTGCATTTGCAAACCTCGATCCCGCGCAGATGGTTGCAGACGGCCTGTCCGCGCCGCTCCATGACGGTGCAGCCAAAGCTTACAAAGAGCTGGGTCTGATCGACTAGTCGCTTTTGCGAAAATACTGGGCCGTCCGGAACGTCGGGCGGCCCAACCCAAAAGAACGAAGACTATCCAAAGACGTCTCGCAAAGAGACAGGGGGACGACATGGCACAGGATACCGACGTGCGCTCAGCCGACGATATGGTCGCAGAAGCCGACACAGGCGCGAGAAATCCAACCGCCAACTGGCAAGCCAAACTCATTCTAGGCACCTGCATCGTCTGGTCCCTTTTCCAGCTTTATATCGCCTCCAAAGTGCCGGGCGTCATCGCCCAGGCCACCGGTATGAACATTTTTGCCAACATCGTGGCTCAGGCGCGCTTCGTGCATCTCGCCTTCGCGATTATGCTGGCCACACTGGCCTTCCCGCTCTTCAAATCCTCGCCCAAGGATCGCATTCCAGCCTATGATTGGGTGCTTTTGATCCTCGGCGTGGCCTCGTGCCTTTATCTCGTCGTTTTCCGATTTGAGATCGCCGACCGCCCCGGTCTGTGGAGCACCACCGACATAACCATGTCCTGCATCGGGATGGTCGTGCTCTTTACCGCCGTTTACCGTTCCCTCGGATTGCCACTGGTCATCATCGCAGGCGCCTTTGTCGCCTTTGCCTTCTTCGGCGGCTACTCCGAATGGGCGCGCAACATCACCAACTACGGCGGCGCATCGCTGTCAAAGGCACTGGGCCACTACTGGATGCAGACCGAAGGCGTCTTTGGCGTAGCTCTGGGCGTCTCGACCTCCATGATCTTCCTCTTCGTGCTGTTCGGCGCGTTGCTCGACCGCGCGGGTGGCGGGTCGTGGTTCATCAAGGTGGCGGTGGCGCTGCTCGGCGCGCTGCGCGGTGGCCCGGCAAAGGCCTCGGTCCTGTCTTCCATGCTCACCGGCATGATCTCCGGTTCCTCAATCTCGAACACCGTGACCACCGGTACCTTCACGATCCCATTGATGAAGCGGATCGGCTTTCCTGCAGAAAAGGCCGGCGCTGTCGAAGTCGCCTCCTCGACCAACGGCCAGCTGACCCCGCCCGTGATGGGCGCAGCCGCGTTCCTGATGGTCGAATATGTGAACATTCCCTATATCGACGTGGTCAAACACGCCTTCCTGCCCGCTGTGATCAGCTACATCGCGCTGCTCTACATCGTGCATCTCGAGGCGCTGAAAATGCAGATGCAGGGCCTCAAAAAGGCCGGACGCCACATCGGCCCCGTGCTGATCCTTATCCTGTTCCTGTCCGGCTTTATCTTCCTGGGCGTCTGCACCTACGCGATGATCGGGCTGCGCAGCGTGCTCGACGGGTTTATGGAAGAAAGCGTCTATGGCGGCCTCGTCGTCGTGGCCGTGCTCTACCTCGTGCTGGTCTACCTCGCTGCGCGCTACCCTGACGTGGCCATGGATGATCCCGACGGCCCGTTAGAGGCTCCTCGGCTGACGCCCACGCTCCTCGGCGGGGCCTACTTTGCGCTGCCGATCTTCATTCTGGTCTGGAACCTCATGGTCCGCACCGACAGTCTGGAGCGTCTGTCGCCCTCGCTTTCGGCCTTCTGGGCCACGATCTTCATGATCATCGTCGCGCTTACCCATCGTCCGCTCAAGGCGTTCTTCCGGGGTGAAGGGTTTAGCGGTGCCACCGTTCAGGGCTGGCGTGACTTCATCGAGGGGCTGATCCTCGGTGCCCGCAACATGATCGGTATCGGTGTCGCCACCGGTGCCGCCGGTATCATCGTGGGCACGATCAGCCTCACCGGCGCCCACCAGGTTATTGGTCAGGTGGTCGAGGTGATCGCAGGCGGCAACATCTGGATCCTCCTGATCCTTGTGGCCGTGATGTCGCTGATCCTCGGCATGGGTCTGCCCACCACCGCGAACTACATCGTGGTCTCGTCGCTGATGGCGCCGGTGATCCTGTCGGTGGGCGCCCAGGCGGGCTACATTTTCCCGCTGATCGCCGTGCACCTCTTCGTGTTCTATTTCGGGATCCTGGCGGATGATACTCCGCCGGTGGGACTCGCGGCCTATGCGGCCGCGGCGATATCCAGAGGCGACCCGATCAAGACCGGTGTCCAGGGCTTTGCCTATGACATCCGGACGGCTCTCCTGCCCTTCCTCTTCATCTTCAACACGGACCTCCTGTTGATCGATGTAGGGCTGGCCAAGGCGGTGCTCGTCTTCTTCATATCCTTGATAGCGATGCTCTTATTCGCGGCGGCGACACAGGGGTATTTCATCGCCAAGAGCAAGGTTTGGGAGACTTGCGTGCTGCTGCTAATAGCGTTCATGCTCTTCAGGCCGGACTTCTTCCTGGACCAGGTCAGTGACAAATACACTTCCGCCACCGGACCTGCCGCGCTGACGCTGATGTCAGAGGCCCAGACCGATCAGGAGATACGTGTCGTCATCGAAGGCCCGGACTTCGATACCGGCAACACGCGCCCCACCACGATCATCGTTCCGGCCATCGCGGGCGACGCTGAGGGGGCGCTTGATGCCCAGGGCCTTGCCGTCTTCCCAGATGGCGACGTTCTAGCCATGGATGAACCGTTCCCGGGTACGCCTTTCTTTGAGAGCCTCGGCAACGAGTACGATTTCTATGGCGATACGCCCGTGCAAATCACCGAAGTTCAGGTCGAAAACGAACGTATGGCAAAGGAGCTCTTCTTTATCCCGGCGCTCATCCTGCTTTTCGGTATCGTCCTCATCCAGCGTCGCCGCGCGACGCAGCCCGCATTCTAAGGTTTATCCGATGTTCAACACACTACTCTTGGCCGTGGATATCAACGACCCAGAAGGCGCAGAGCGCAGCACCCAAGCCGCCATTGCCATGGCACGTCATGAAGGCGCCACGCTTCACATCGTGAACGTGGTGCCAGACCAGGGTATGGCCATCGTCAGCGCATCAATGGCGCCAGACTACGGCGAAACGATACAAAAGGCCGCTATGGGCGCGCTGGACGCGTGGAGCAGCGAGAACATCCCCGAGGATGTCGCAACTGAGCTCCATGTCGTGCGGGGCACGGTCTATGATCAGATCCTCAAGACTGCCGACAAAGTGGGTGCGGACGGGATCGTGGTGGGGGCTCACAGCCCCTCGCTCAAGGACTACCTGATCGGCCCAAACGCCGCCCGCGTCGCGCGCCACGGGACGCAGTCGGTGTTCGTAATCCGCTAAGACAACGCTGTTTGGGGTGGCCGCTCAGGCCGCCCCAACGCCTGCAAGATCCTGTTAAGGGCAATGATACGTTGCCAAAACAATGATACGTTGCCAAAACGATGAGAGAGCGCAGACCAAGATAGCCACAGCAACGCGAATTGTGGGTAAGGTGCCCAATTGTTTCTAGATTGCGAACAATGACACAGAAATGCCTCAATCCTCCGGTACTGACAAGGTAAGCAGAAAGTTTCTTCACAACTGGCCGGCCGCGTTCGCAGGGCGGCCTTTTTCTATTTGGGATCCTATTCCAGCGGCTCGATCAGCTGTGGCCCCGCGGCCCGATTGGAATTAACCGCTGGATCAACCCGAAAATAGGTTAGAACGTCATCTTGCGCCGGACGCATAAGCGGTGCCGCGCCCTTCCCTTCTTCGCCCAGCCATTTGCCCCAGTCTCCCGCTTCCAAGACAACAGGCATCCGGTGATGAATCCGCGTCATGGGCTCATTGGCAGCGCAGGTGACAATGGCACAGGTCGTGTGAGCCTCGCCATCGCGCTCCCAATCTTGCCAGACACCGGCAAAAACCAGCGGCGCACCGTCAGATCGGTAAATGTACCAGGGCAACCGAGAACCGTTCGGCGTCTTGGTCCATTCGTAAAATCCCGTCGCGGGGATCAAACAGCGCCGCTCCCGGCAGGCAGCCTTGAACGCGGGCTTATCGGCGATGGTCTCGGATCGCGCGTTAATCAAGAGCGGCCCGCCATTGGTCGTCTTGTACCAATGCGGCAGAAACCCCCACCGCATGGCCCTCAGCCTGCGGCCTTCATCGGCAACGACAACATGGACAGAGTTCGTCGGACACACATTGTAGCGTGGCCCTTCCGGCAGATCGTTCGATGGCAAAGCCGCAAACAGCTGAACCATCGCGTCATCGGGCAGGGTTATGGCAAAACGACCACACATGGTCTCAATCCATAAGTTTCCGATGCTACATGTGCAAATGCGCCAACGAAAAAGGGCGCATCAAACGATGCGCCCCTTCCCAATCTTCGAAAGCCTTACTTGCGCATAATGCGTCCGTCGATCGCCGCAGCGCCAGTGCCGTTCTCGCCGATGAACTCGGCCACGACGTCTGCAAGATCCGGCCCGAAGTCATAGGCATTCACGCCTTCGCTCGCGAAGACGCCATAGCCGTCACCACCGCCGCGCATGTAGTTGTTGGACACAACACCATACATCTTCGCCGGATCGATTGCTGCGCCGCCGACCATCACGTCGGATACGCGGCTACCCGCCTCTGCTGCGGGGTCAAAGGCATAGGACATGCCAGCCACCTGAGGGAAGCGGCCCGCACCTTCTTCGACCTGACCAACGCCGTTCTCTAGCGCCGCAAGAATGCCCGCGCCAGACAGTTGGAAGGTCGCTAGCGTGTTCTGGAACGGCAGCACCGTCAGAACCTCACCCATGGTCACTTCGCCTGCGTCGATTGAGGCACGCAGACCGCCACCGTTCTGGATGGCGACATCGATGCCCTGGTCTTTCACGCGCTCCAGCATGGCCGTGGCTACGAGGTTCCCCATCGGGCATTCCTCGGCGCGGCAAACCGAACGATCACCTTCGATCATTTCGGGTGCATCGCCCACGACGCGCGCCTTTAGCTCTTCGATCGGACCAGCAAGCTCTGCAACTCGTGCACTGATTTCTGCGTTGGGTTCGACACTGGCGTCGAGCAGGATTACGTCGCCCAGCGCGCGGGTCACGTTACCTTCATCATCAAAGGTTAGCGTCAGGTGACCGACGTGCTTGGAAAATGCACCGGCCTGAACCACTGGGGTCGACCCCGCTTTGGTCGGGTAGTCCGGCGCACCGCCTTTGGAGTTGGAAAACAGCGTGTGGGAATGCCCGCCTACGATGGCGTCGATACCTTCAACAGCCTCGCCGATTTCCATATCCTTCGGCATGCCCACGTGGTTCACGGCGATGATCTTGTTGACGCCCTGCCCCTGCAGCGCGGCAACGTCTGCGGTCAGTGCCTCGATCTCGTCCTGGAATACGACGGTCGGTCCAGGGCTCGATGTCTCGACTGTATCCGTCGCAAGCGCCGAGACGATACCGATCTTCTCGCCGCCTACATCCAGCACAACCGTGTCACGCAGCTTGCCAAAGAGCAGGTTCGATCCGAACACATCCAAATTGCCGGAGACGACTGGGAACTCAACGGCATCGATAAATTCGGCCAGCTTTTCGGGCCCGTCGTCAAATTCGTGGTTGCCCACCGCCATCACGTCAAAGCCGATGGCGTTCATCATTTCCGCTTCCACGGCGCCCTTGTAGGTCGTGTACATCAGCGAGCCTTGGAATTGGTCGCCTGCGTCCACGAAGATCACGTTTTCACCCGCGAGCTCTTCGCGAAGCTCGGCGAACATGGTCGCAACGCGCGCTACGCCGCCAAAGCACTTGCCCTCGGCATCGTCTTCGGGGCCGCAGGTGCTGTTGAACCGATTGATTGGCTCGATCCGGCTGTGGAGGTCATTGATGTGAATGACGTGCAGCGTGTAATCCGCCGCCGCCATGGAACCCATCAGGGCAAGGGCAGCAGTCGTTGTCAAAAGTCGCATGGATATCTCCCAGGTCTTGTATACGTCCATCCTGCCCCTTTGACCGGCATTTGCAATGGTTCCGTGACACCATTTGCTTGACGTCACCTTCGATGCGTAGGCATTGAGCAGCGCAATGCTAATTTACAAGATTTTCCGCCCCGCTGAATGGGAAAGCCTGCGCAAAGATGGCACGACGCAAGGCGCGCCCATCGATCTGAGCGACGGTTTCATTCACTTTTCGACCGCTGAACAGGTCCGCGAAACGGTGGTGCTGCACTTCAAAGGCGCAGGCGACCTGATTCTTGCCGCCGTAGACACCGACCCACTGGGTCAGGACCTAAAATGGGAGGCATCCCGAGGCGGTGCGCTCTTTCCGCATCTTTTTCGCGAACTCTCATTGGATGAGGTGCTTTGGACGGCCGAACTAACGGAAACCGCCGAGGGCCATGCGCTTCCAGCCAACCTGACTGAGACCCCGGCATGAGGACGCATCCGTGAGGTTCATCGACCGCGCCAGCCTCGCACTCTTCCACCGGCTCGACCCGGAACGCTCGCACAAACTGGCACTGACCGCGTTGAACGCAGGCCTCGTGCCAAAGGCAAGGACCACGCCTTCTCCCCGGATGGCCACCTCCATTGGCCCATTGCAACTCGCCTCGCCGGTCGGCCTGGCTGCAGGTTTCGACAAGAATGCAGAGGCGCTAGGCCCGTTGGCAACGACCGGTTTCGGCTGGCTGGAGGTCGGCGCCGCGACCCCGCGCCCTCAACCGGGCAACCCCAAACCTCGCCTCTTTCGCCTCAGCGAAGACCGCGCCGCGATCAATCGCTTTGGCTTCAACAATGAAGGGATGGAGGCCATCTCCGCCCGCCTCGCTGCGTATAAAGGCGGCGTGCCCCTAGGACTCAACCTCGGCGCTAACAAAGACAGCGAGGACCGCGCCGCCGACTACGTAACTGTGTTCAACCACTGCGCGGCGCACGTAGATTTCGCGACAATCAACATCTCGTCGCCCAACACCGAAAAGCTTCGTGACTTGCAAGGCGCAGATGCCCTGCGTGCGCTCCTGACTGGCGTCATGGATGCCCGCGCTGCACTGACAGATACCCGACCTGTGTTCCTCAAAATCGCGCCCGATCTGACAGCACAGGAACTCGAAGACATCGCCAAAATCGCCACCGAGGCGGGCATCGACGCGATCATCGCCACGAATACCACACTGGGGCGCGACGGTCTGAAATCAAAGCACGCGCCTGAAAAAGGCGGCCTCTCAGGCGCCCCGCTCTTTGATGTATCCACCCGCGTCTTGGCACGTCTCTCCACGCTCACTGACTTGCCGCTGGTGGGCGTAGGGGGCGTGGCCTCTGCCCAAGACGCCTATGCCAAGATCAAGGCGGGTGCCTGCGCGGTTCAACTCTATACCGCGCTGATCTACGGCGGCATCGGGCTCGTGCAAGAGATCACCACCGGCCTCGACGCCCTTCTTGCGCGGGACAGCCACGACTCCATCGCCAGCGCCATCGGTACCGACCGGGAAAGCTGGCTTTCCTAGCCTTGCTCACCAGAGGCGGCTGATGCTTCCAGGCGTGGGTAGCGCACCGCCAGCGTCACAAAACGCGCGATAAAGAAGATTGTGACCGCCGCCCACAGCCCGTGATTGCCGAAAAATGGCATAAGGGCGAGCACCGCCAGTACGTAGCATCCAAAAGACACCGCCATCATGTCGCGCATGTCGCCCGTACGGGTGGCTCCGATAAAAACGCCATCGATCAGGTAGGACCCCGCCGAGATCATCGGCATCACTATGAGCCACGGTAGGAACACCCGCGCGAGCGCACGCACATCTTCGGCCGTTGTCATCGCATCAATGATCGCCCCGCCAAAAATCCAGAACACGCCCGACAGAGCCAACGCCGACCCAAACCCCCAGAGGAAGACAAGCCGCACGGTACGCGCCAGCGCCGCCCGCCTCAATGCGCCCAACGTCTGCGCCACCAGCGCCTCTGCCGCAAAGGCAAACCCGTCGAGCGCGTAGCTCACGACATAGACGAACTGCAAAAGCACCTGATTGGCGGCCAGAGTGACCTCACCAAAGCGCGCACCGAGAAAGAGAAATGACGTAAACGCAGCCATCAGCAGCACTGATCGGATGGTGATGTCCGTGCTCACAGACAAAAGCTGCGCGAGCCGATCAGCCTTGAGCAGGCGCGCCCTGTCCCGCCAAGCGGCGCGACGGAAAACACCCGCACAGAATACAAAGCTCAGCACGAGGCCCGACCATTCGGCAAGGAACGTGGCAAAGGCCACACCACTGACGCCCCAGCCCAGCCCGATGACGAACCACAGGTCGAGCAGAATGTTCACGCCATTCATCCATAGCTGGATAACCAACACCGCTCGGGTACGTTCCTGCGCGATTAGCCACCCGGTGATGCCGTAAATCGCGATCGCCGCCGGAGCAGAGAAAATGCGGATACGGACATACTCCGCAGCCATCCCCTCCACCGCTTCCGTGGCCGGCGAAATTACCAGCGAAGCCCAAAGGAGAGGCGCCTGCAGTACGATCAGTAATACGCCTGCCCCTGCCCCGATCAGGAGCGCGCGCGACAGGATGGCATCGGATTCTTCGCCGTCGCCTGCGCCCAACGCTTGCCCGGCAAGGCCCGTCGTGCCCATCCGCAGAAAGCCAAAGAACCAATAAAGCGTGGACAGGATGACTGCCCCCAGCCCGACGGCACCAATGGGTGCAGCTTCGCCCATCTGACCCACGACGCCCGTATCGACGATCCCGAGGAGCGGCACCGTAACGTTGGCCAGCACCACCGGCACGGCGATCTTCAGCACCCGCGAATGGGTGATGGGAGCGTATTCCTCAGCCATCCTTTTCCGGCTTGGTCGGCATCAGAAAATGCCCCATGGCCTGGGCAAACGGGCGGTCCCGGTTATCCTGCCAGCCTTCCACCTGAACGGACGCATAGCGACGGCCAGAGCGTGTGATCCGCGCGCGAGCATAAGCATCTCGTGGCAGTCCAGAACGCAAATAATCAACCGTCAGGTCGATGGTCTTGGGAAGCCGCGGCAACGTGATGTGTTCCGGGTCATCGGTTTCGATAACGCCCGCCTCTAGATCGGCCCAGAGCGTCGCCCAGCTCAACGACACGACCGCGGTTGTCTCTAGAAACGCCGCCGTAACTCCACCATGAAGCGCTGGAAGCAACGGATTTCCGATCAGGTCGTCCTTGAACGGCAAAACCGCCGTCAATTCGTCGCCCCGCCGGTCAAAGGTGACACCGAGAAATTGGATGTAAGGGATGCCCGATACCAGCGCAGACAACAGCGCGTCACGGCGTTGCTTTACCACCTGAACGGGCTCGGGCTTGCGCCTTTCAGGACCACTCATCGCTTCGCCCTTTCCACGGTGAAGGCCCCCGTTGCCGTGGCCACGGGTCGTTCGGGGTCCTCATCGAAGGCCGTGGCCCTGACGAATGCCACAGACCGGGTGATATGGTAACATTCGGCCCTTGCGGTGACTGCCTGTCCCGGCGTCGCTGAACGCATGTAGTCAATACGCAGATCGATAGTGGCCGTGCCGATCGGACTTTCCGGATGGCACATCACTGCTGCACCGCCGCAGGTATCCATCAACGCAGATACTGCCCCTCCGGCAATAACGCCCGTGGCAGGGTCACCCACAAACCGGGTATCGTAGGGCATCGTGATCTCGGCCACACCGGCCTCGATACGGCTGATTTCCATAGAAAGAGCATTCGCATGGGGAATGGCTTGAATGAACTGACGTGCAAGACGCGCTGGGTCGGTCGCCAAAACTAGGCTCCTCGGTCGTTTGCCCCTTGGTATGCGCTGATCAAGGCCTCTTGCAAAGACCTGACCCCGCGCAAAGTAACGCGCAGGTCACCCTTCTTACATATTGAGAGTTCTCAAGTTCACAAAATTGCGCTTAAGGCCCGTTCGCTAGCGCTAAACTGTTGAAAATCCCCCGCTACCCGGTAGCTTGGAATCAGGGAGGAACCGATGGCCGAAATGCGACTGTCGTTCAAAGAGATGTGCGCGAGGTTCGACGTGACCCCGCGGACACTGCGATATTACGAATACATTGAACTCCTCGCGCCCGAGCGTGAAGGACGCTCGCGATTTTATGGAAACACGGAAATTGCGCGCATGACATTGATCCTCCGTGGACGACGCTGGGGCTTTTCCCTCGAAGAACTGCGCCAGTGGCTGCTGATCTACTCCGAAGAAGGTTCCGAAAAGCAGTTGGACACATTCATGGAGCACGCATCGCTGAAAGTTGCAGAGCTGCGCGAGAAGGAAGTCGAACTGCGCGGTATCATTGACGAGCTCGAAGATCTCGTCGACGGGCTCAAAAAAGACAAAGCGTACGCCAAAGAGGCTCTATCCAAATCTGCACGCTGACTTAGCGAGTAAGGAATACCCAACCTCTCAAAGCATAGCTCAAAGCGCTTTGACCTAAGAAAATTGCGTATTACCCGAGGTAAGTTTTGCAAAGAAATCGCCGACGTATTCTGACGCGGCGTAACATTTACGTCTACGTCAACTTTGCTTGTAAGGTCACGGTCGAACACTCAGCTTTCTAGCCGGAAGCCAAGAGCTGAAAGACGAAACCGATGACTGAAACAACCATGACTATCCGCGAAATGTGCGACGCCTATGACGTCACCCCGCGGACCCTTCGTTTCTACGAAGCCAAAGAACTTCTGTCCCCAATCCGTGAAGGCACCAAGCGTCTTTTCACGAACCGCGACCGCGCGCGGCTGAAGCTCATTCTTCAGGGCAAACGCTTCGGCTTTAGCCTCGAAGAGCTGCGCCAACTCCTTGAACTCTACGACATTGGCGATGGGCAAGCGACGCAGCTGCGCCAGACCCGCATGATCGCACAAAAGCACCTCGACGGAATGATCGCGCAACGCGGAGAGCTCGATGCTGCAATCGAAGACCTCACGTCCCAACTAGATTGGGCCGACAAGATCCTGGCCGACATGGACCAGAAAGAAGCCGCTCAGTAAGCCGCGCAATCGCGGCGCTGACAGACATAGCCACCAATACCCGACTGGGAGTCACGTATGCCAACCTTTACCGCCCCGACCAAAGACCAGCAGTTTGTGCTGCACGATCTTCTCAAGATCTCAGAGCAGGATGTTCCAGGTTATGCCGATCTGGACCGGGATTTCACTGACGCCGTGCTGAACGAAGCCGGCAAACTCGCCACCGAAGTCCTCCAGCCGCTGAACGTGTCAGGCGACAAACAAGGCTGCCACCTGGAAAACGGTGTCGTGCGTGTACCCGATGGGTTCAAAGACGCGTGGGACCAGATGGCCGAAGGCGGCTGGATGGCTATGGACATGCCCGAGGAATATGGCGGGCAGGGCCTTCCTTACGTGATGCACACCGCCGCTATGGAGCCGATGGTGTCCGCGAACATGGCGTTTCAGATGTACCCGGGGCTCAGCCACGGTAACATGGCCGCCATTCTCGCCAACGGTTCAGAAGAGCAGAAACAGACCTACTTGCCCAAAATGGCAACTGGCGAATGGTCCGGCACGATGAACCTGACCGAACCGCACTGCGGTACCGATCTGGGTCTCATGCGCACCAAGGCCGAACCACAGGCCGACGGCACGTTTAAGATCTCTGGCCAAAAGATCTGGATCTCGGCTGGCGAGCACGAGATGGCCGACAACATCATCCACCTGGTACTGGCGAAGATCCCTGGCGGGCCGGATGGCGTTAAAGGCATCTCGCTCTTCATCGTGCCCAAGTTCCTCGTGAACGAAGACGGCTCGCTCGGCGAACGCAACGCGCTTAGCTGTGGCGGCCTCGAAGAGAAAATGGGCATCCACGGCAACTCCACCTGCGTCATGAACTATGACGGCGCCACGGGTTACCTGATCGGCGAAGAACACAAAGGCATGCGCGCCATGTTCATCATGATGAACGAAGCGCGGCTCGGCGTGGGCCTCCAGGGCTTTGCCCAAGGCGAAGTGGCGTACCAGAACGCATTGGGCTTCGCGCTCGACCGTATTCAGGGCCGCGCTGTGACCGGTGCCGAAGCGCCCGAAAAGGCCGCCGACCCGATCATCGTGCACCCCGACGTACGCCGTAACCTGCTGGATCAAAAGAGCTTTGTCGAAGGTGCCCGTGCACTGGCCTATTGGGGCTCCATGATGCTCGACCGTGCGCACCGCCTCGAAGACAAAGAGGCCGACGACATGATGAGCCTGCTGACACCAGTCATCAAAGGCTTCCTGACGGACAAGGGTTTTGAGACCTGCGTCAACGCCCAGCAAACACTCGGCGGCTCGGGCTTCACCCAGGAATGGGGCCTCGAACAGTTCGTCCGCGATGCCCGCATCACAATGATCTACGAAGGCACAAATGGTGTGCAGTCTCTCGACCTCGTGGGCCGCAAATTGGGGCTCAACGGCGGCAAAACCGTCATGGCCTTCTTTGACATGGTCAAAGACTTCATCAAGGAAAACGAGGGCCACGAAGAGCTCAAGCGCGACTTCCTCGACCCGCTCAAGGCGGCCTCGAAGGACCTGCAGGCCGCAGGTATGTACTTCATGCAGCAAGGTATGAAGAACCCGAACAACGCGCTTTCCGGCTCCTACGATTTCATGCACCTGTTTGGTCATGTCGCACTGGGCCTGATGTGGGCGCGCATGGGGAAAGCAGCCTACGAAGCCCTGGACAACGGCGCGTCTGATACCGAGTTCTACAACACGAAGCTCGCAACCGGCCGCTACTACATGGCCCGCCCGCTGAAAATCACGGCAACCCACCTGGCCCGCATCCAGTCTGGCGGCGACACAGTGATGGCGCTGGAAGCAGCGAATTTCTGATCTCTCAGTCAGACTACCAATGAAATGAAAGGCGCGGCGCTCCACACCGGGGCGCCGCGCTTTCACGTTCTGCCCGGATACCCTCCGGGGGGAGTTTTTATAGAAAGATGAAGAGAACAAGGTCCACCCCACCGTCCGGCGCTTAGTCGCCAGGCGCAGCCACGCGGAACGGTAGAGCTTCACCTTTCACGGCCATCGACTCTCCAGCCTGTACCGCGCAAGAATGTTCGCAAAGCTTGGTGAAGGAATCCTTAACTTCATCTTTCCGAAATAACTCTGCGGGGGTCTGGGGGTGCAAAACCCCCAGTGCCTGCCTATCCAAGGGATACCACTCATGACCATCAAACTCCACTGCTTCGGCGAGAGCGGAAACTCCTACAAGGCTGCGCTGGCCCTCGAGCTTAGCGGCCTCGACTGGGAGCCTCTGAAGGTCGACTTTTTCGGCGGCGAAGCTCGAACAGAAGAGTATCGTGCCCAAAACGTCATGGGCGAGGCACCGATGCTCGTAGACGGTGACTTCACGCTTACGCAATCCGGCGCAATCCAGCAGTGGATCACGGACAAGACCGGAAAGTTCGGCGGGGCCGGGAATGAAAAGTACCAGGTCATGCGCTGGGTGCTGTGGGACAATCACAAGATGTCGTCCCAGGCAGGTATGTTGCGGTTTCTCATGAACTTCCTTCCCGCGGACAAACGCCCAGCCGAAGTAATCGGCTTTACGCAGGGCCGCTTGCAGGCTGCCTTTGGCACGCTCAATGCCCATCTCGAGGGGCGCGACTGGATTGTAGGCGACGGCATTTCTAACGCCGATATTTCTTGCTGTGCCTATCTGTTTTACCCTGAACCCTTTGGATTTGACCGGGTTGAGTGGGCCCATATTGATCGCTGGCTCTCGAACATCGAAGCAACGCCCGGCTGGAAACATCCCTACGATTTGATGCCCGGTCACCCTAGCGACCGCGCCTAACCGCATCCGCTGACCGAATCTGCGCTTTCACGGCTCTGGTCGCCGCCAGAGCCGTGATGCGGCGTGCCTCTTGCACAAGTTGACGCAAAGGCAAGGACTCGAAATCGCAGAGAATTCATCCCGTAACGCCACGTGACGTTCGCGTCACCTTTGCAAATTGCCTATTTATAGCGGGAAAGATCACGCTGCTTCGCAGCCATACGACGACGGTCCTGTCGCAAAGCTCGCGATACCAGGGCCCGGCAAAGGAGAGGTTCATGACCACAGACGCTTACATCTATGACGCGGTGCGCAGCCCGCGCGGCAAAGGCCGCAAAGACGGCTCCCTGCACGAGGTGACCTCAGCGCGCCTGTCCATCCAGATGCTGAACGCGATCAAAGAGCGTAATGGCCTCGACGGCCACGCGGTCGAAGATGTCATTTGGGGCAACGTTACCCAGGTCATGGAACAGGGCGGATGTCTCGCGCGGACGGCAGTGCTTGGCTCCGATCTCGATGAGTCGATACCAGGGCTCTCGATCAACCGCTTCTGCGCATCCGGCATGGAGGCCGTAAACCTTGCCGCCAACCAGGTGCGCGGCGGTGCGGGCGATGCCTATATCGCTGGCGGCGTTGAAATGATGGGCCGTGTGGCCATGGGTTCTGACGGGGCAGCCATCGCCGTAGACCCGAGCCTGGCCATGGAGCAGTACTTTGTTCCCCAGGGCATAGGCGCTGATATCATTGCCACCGAATACGGTTTCTCCCGCGACGACGCCGATGAATTCGCCGTCGAAAGCCAGCGCCGCGCCGCGCAGGCCTGGGACGAAAACCGCTTTGAAAAGTCGATCATAACCGTGCGCGACCAAAACGGTCTGCCGATCCTCGCCGAAGACGAATACATCCGCCGCGGCACCGACATGCAGTCGCTGGGCGCGCTCAAGGCCGCGTTCAAGGAACAGGGCGAGGTTATGCCCGGCTTCGACAAGGTCGCACTGATGAAATACCCGCACCTCGAAAAGGTGAACCACATCCACCACGCCGGTAACTCCTCGGGCATCGTGGACGGATCTGCGGCCGTGCTGATCGGCTCCAAGGAATACGGCGAACGTATGGGCCTCAAGCCCCGCGCACGCATCAAGTACAACGCCAAGATCGGCTCTGACCCGACCATCAACCTCACCGGCCCTGTGCCCGTGACCGAAAAGCTGATGGCCGAAACCGGGCTCAAAGTTTCTGACTTCGACCTCATCGAGGTGAACGAGGCGTTCTCGTCCGTTGTTCTGCGCTTCATTCAGGCGTTCAACGCGGATCACGACAAGATCAACGTGAACGGCGGCGCAATCGCCATGGGCCACCCCCTGGGTGCCACCGGCGCCATCATCATCGGCACGCTCCTCGACGAGCTGGAGCGCCAGGACAAAGAACTCGGGATGGCCACGCTCTGCGTCGCCTCCGGCATGGGCGCGGCCACCGTGCTCGAACGCGTTTAAGTCGCGGGGAGAGAAGACAAATGGCTGATTTCACGATGAAAACCGGCGACGACGGCGTCGCCATCATCACCTGGGACGTCGACGGTAAATCTATGAACGTTGCCAACGAGCAGGCGTTCATGGAACTGAATGACTGCATCGACGAGGTACTTTCCAACGACGCCATCAAAGGCGCCGTGATTACTTCGGGCAAAGACACCTTTGCCGGTGGCATGGACCTCAACATTATCGCGCGGATGAAAGAAGACGCAGGCGACAACCCTGCGCAGGGTCTCTTTGACGGGATCATGAACATCCACGCCCTGCTGCGCAAAATCGAGCGTGCGGGGATGGAGGCCAAAACCAACAAAGGCGGCAAACCGATCGCCGCGGCCCTGCCCGGTACCGCCGTAGGCATCGGCCTCGAAATCCCCCTGGCATGCCACCGAATTTTCGCCGCCGACAATCCAAAGGCCAAGATCGGCCTGCCGGAAATCATGGTCGGTATCTTCCCCGGCGCAGGCGGGACAACCCGCCTCGCTTGGAAACTAGGCGCCATGGCGGCCTCTCCGCTGCTGCTCCAGGGCAAGCTCAACGATCCTAAGAAAGCCAAATCGGCCGGCGTCATCGACGAAGTCGTCGACGATCCGGTTGCCGCGGCCCGCGAATGGGTTCTTTCCGAACCCAAGATCGTGAAACCTTGGGACGAAAAGGGCTTCAAATTCCCGGGCGGCAACCCGAACCATCCGGCAGGCTTCATGACCTTCGTGGGCGCGTCGGCCATGGTCAACGGCAACACCAACGGTGTTTACCCTGCGGCCAAAGCTCTGCTGAGCTCGGTCTATGAAGGTTCGCTCGTGCCCTTCGATACCGCGCTGAAAATCGAGGCGCGCTGGTTCACCAATGTCCTGATGAACCCGTCCTCCGCGGCGATGATCCGGTCACTCTTCATCAACAAGGAAGCGCTGGAAAAAGGCGCTGTGCGTCCTGACGTGCCGGACCAAAAGGTCTCCAAGGTCGGGATTATGGGCGCCGGCATGATGGGCGCTGGCATCGCGCTCGTCTCCGCCATGGCGGGCATTGAGGTCGTGCTTATCGACCAGGCGCAGGACAGTGCCGACAAAGGCAAGGAATACGCCGCCGACTTCTACAAAAAGGGCGTCTCTCGCGGGAAGCTCACTCAAGAGAAGATGGACGGACACTTGTCGCGCATCACCGCCACCACCGACTACGAGGCACTCAAAGGCGCCGACCTGATCATCGAGGCCGTGTTCGAAGACGTGGGCGTCAAAGCCGAAGTGACGAAAAACGTGCTGAAAGTTGTCGGTGAAGACTGCATCTTTGCCACGAACACGTCGACACTGCCAATCACCGAACTGGCCAAAGCCTCGGAAAACCCCGAGCAATTCATCGGCATCCACTTCTTCTCCCCTGTGGAAAAGATGGCTCTGGTCGAAATCATCAAGGGCGCCGAGACCGGCGATCGCGCGGTGGCCAAGGCGCTCGACTACGTCCGCCAGATCAAGAAGACACCGATTGTGGTCAACGACGCGCGTTTCTTCTACGCCAACCGCTGCATCATCCCCTACATCAACGAAGGGGTGCGCATGGTGATGGAAGGCGTCGAACCCGCGCTGATCGAAAACGCGGCCAAGCTCGTCGGCATGCCCCTCGGCCCGCTTCAGCTGGTGGACGAAACCTCCATCGATCTAGGCGTCAAAATTGCCAAGGCGACCAAGGTTGCCATGGGCGATGACTACGACGACACCGTGGACGAAATCCTGTTCTGGATGTTCGAAGAAGGCCGCCTGGGCCGTAAATCGAACTCGGGTTTCTACGAATATGATGACAAGGGCAAACGCACCGGCCTCTGGGACGGCCTCGCCGCCAAATACCTAGTGGCCGATGAACAGCCCGACCTCATTGACGTGCAACACCGCCTGCTGATGATCCAGAGCCTCGAGGCCGTCCGCGCCCTCGAAGAAGACGTGCTCATGGACATCCGCGAAGGTGACGTCGGCGCGATCCTTGGCTGGGGCTTTGCCCCTTGGTCCGGCGGCCCGCTCAGCTGGCTCGACATGATCGGCGCAGCCTATGCAGTGGAACGCACCGGCGAACTTACCGAACGCTTCGGCGCCCGCTTCGAGACGCCGGAACTGCTCAAAGATCTGGCCGCCAATAGCGACAGCTTCTACGGTCGCTACCAGCCTGCCGTCGCCGCCGAGTAAGTTTGACCAACCCAAAACGAAGAAAGCCCGCCTAAACCGGCGGGCTTTTTTTTTGAAGCGCGGAGCCGGATTGCTCCGACCCCGCGCTCGTTTCCATCAGTCTCGGTATTTGCAGAGCACGCGAACCCTACTGGTAGGATTAGGAAGCGCACGCCCTCCTGGTGGGGTCCCGAGCTGGCGGAAAGCTCGGTTCACCTATTGATTGCGTCCTGACTTCGCCTTCAGATCATCCGCGATCAGGCGCGCTATGGGACGTTCCAGCGGTTGATACCTGGCTTCATGGGTGCCCAATGCCGTGTCGAGGATCGACGCGTCTGCCTGCACGTGTAGCAGGGCACCATCACCTGCATAGACCACCTGATCCTGCGCGAAATGCACCGCGACGACCTCGTGTGGCGCACGAGGGAGCACGCGCTGGATGCCGAGCCAACCATCGAGCACATCTACAGGTACCAATGCAAATGGGTCACCCGTCAGCTCCTCGGCCAGGTCGCTCTCAACGACCACTAGCTGGTTGGGTAACACGCACACCCTTTCATGATTGCCGAGCACACCGGCAGGAATTTCAAAGGGTGCCACATGGTCGGGGCAGGTCTCCTGATCGGGCCAATTGATTACACGTTCGATTGCAGTGACCGGCTGAAACCCTGAGTCGAATGTCAGCACTTCGTCGCCGACGGCAAGCGACTCGACCTCACGCCAACCGGCGCGCGTCGCCAAGCGGGTAGAATGCAAAAGCCCGCTCCGACGCGTAAGTTTGGTTCCACCGAGATCTAGGTCGATCGCAACGCTCGCGACCGCTTCTTTAGTCATCAAATCAAACATGTAGCCAACCCCGTAGACATGTTTCAGCAGCTCGGCATCCAGCTCACGTGGTTGCCATAAGGTTAACAAACTGTGGCAGACGGACAAAGATTGGGGCAAGAAATGGCAACAATGCGGCACTGATATGCCGATTGGCCCAAATGTCGCCATGGGGCCTTATTGTTTCCGACTAGGCCCCAATCATACCATCAAAAAGATAGTCAAAGCGCAAAATGTCGGCAGAACACAATGATCCCAAAAGGGACGAATCACGCTCATTGTAGAATTGGCGATAGTCAGCCGTTCGCTCCGATTGGTTCACGTGAGGCAGTGTCAGGGAAACCCCCAACTCTCGCTGCAATTCGGCGACGTCATCTTCGAACTGCTCAAATCGCAAAAAGCGCGTGCAACACTCTCGTCCGGTCGCATCCGTGACATAACTTGCGTATGGCGCGGCGCTCAGGCTTGCCTGGGTATGTGGGTGGTTTAGAAAGCCTGAAAAATCGTGCGACTTTGATAGGATCACTGCCGGGTGGTCAAAGCTCTGCTCGCGCAGCCAGTGATAGTAGCTCACGACACGGTCCCATGGATTGCGCACGATAGTAAAGATCATGAGCTGATCCAGCTCGTCCGCTCCAAGCCAACCGTCCAAATCCGCAAGAGTGGAGTGCTTCCAAAGCCGACCCTTGGCGGGCAATCCTTTCAGACGCTTGCGTCGACGCTGCGCTTTGGGGGTATCGCCTGCCATCACGTCACCGGCCTGTGCGCGTTCTTCAAGCGCCAGCGCCAAGGACGTACCCCCAGTCTTGGGAATATGGATAAAGAGGTAACCGCGCCCGGGAGAATAAATCATCGTGGGAAGATTACTACGTTGCTCCGCCTGCTCCGTCATCCCCTCGCACCGCGAGCGCGGCGCCCGAAATCAGGATCATGGCGATGCCCAAAATCCCCAGAGGCTCCAAAACGTGGCCCCACACGGCGTATCCGGTTCCTGCCGCGACGATCAGCACCGTGTATTCAAAGGCACCCACAAAAGCAGGCGCCGCCAATTGATAGGCGCGGGTCAAAAGGCCCACAGCCAAGAGAGCGGATAGTGCCTGCGCAAAACATAGCGCCATAACGTGCAGCGGCATCGGCGCCCAGCCTCTGTGCACGTAACTCTCAGCGGCGGGATCTAGGAACAACAATGCAACGCCGCCAGTGCCACCGATCAGCGCGAGGTAATAGCCTACCAGCGTCCAGGTGTTCTCCTGTCCTGTCCAGCTCTGCGTTACCTTTCCCCCCAGGCCGTAAAAGAACCCCGCCGCAATGGGGCCAATCGCCAACCACCCCAACTGCGTAGGGTCGGGTTGGACAAGGGCCAGACAGCCGCAAAACCCAAACAGGATCAGTGCCACCGTGCCCCAGGCCATGCGCCTGCCCTCGGCCCAGTTCAGCAGCATGATAAAGAGTGGTGCGGTAAAGACACCCGCCAGCCCTTCGGCCACGGGAATAAAGCCGATGCAGGCAAAATAGATCCCCATTCCCAGCGACAGAAAAACCGATCGACCCAAGACGCCCCATGGGTTTACCGGACGCATTGAAAGCCCGCTCCACCACAGCACAACAGGCAACAAGGCCAGTGCCATGGCCGAGCGGACAAAGTGAAACTGCGCCAATCCGATATGGGCAAAAACCTCGGGCATGACATTGTCGACGACGCCGATTACGCCCATGCCCGCGACCGCGCACAGCGCAGCGCGCACGGCCCGCCGTTGCAAAAGAGGCAGTCTCGGAGAGACGCTAAGGGGATCAATCGCAGCCATGGAGCCGCTTTGCCTCTTAACAAGGGCAGACTCTATCCCCATAACGACACGTCAAGAGGGAGGACACGACATGGGCTGGATGGCTGACGAGGCGGGCTTGGAAAAACGCGCGGCGAATTTTGTGCCGTTAACGCCGCTTTCACATCTGCGCAGAGCTCGGGAGGTCTTTCCGACAAAGACGGCGCTGGTCTACGGCGACCTTCAGTTGAGCTATGTGGAGTACTACGAGCGCATCAGCCGCGTCGCCTCTGCGCTCACGCAACGAGGCGTTCAGCCCGGAGATGTTGTGGCGACAATCCTCCCCAACATCCCGGCCCAGGTAGAGGCGCATTTCGCCGTGCCCGCCACTGGCGCGGTGCTCAACACCATCAATATCCGCCTGGATGTGACGACGGTTGCCTACATCTTTGACCACGGCGAGGCCAAGATCGTCCTGGTCGACACCCAGTTCCTGCCCCTCGCCGAAGCCGCAATCGATGCGATGGAGGGCCATGCACCCCAGATCATCGAAGTGCCGGATGCCGCCGCAGGTTTCCCGGCCACTGGCAAGTACCCGCAATATGACGACCTGATCGCTGCCGGTGATCCCGGCTTTGAGTGGGTCATGCCCACGGACGAATGGGAAAGCCTTGCGCTGAACTACACCTCTGGCACGACGGGGCGACCTAAGGGCGTCGTCTACCACCATCGTGGCGCTTACCTGATGACCATGGGCACCGTGATCAGCTGGCGCATGGTGCTGCACCCGAAATTCCTCGCCATCGTGCCACTCTTCCACTGCAACGGCTGGAACCATTCCTGGATGATGCCCGTGCTTGGTGGCACAGTCGTGTGCTGCCGGGACGTGACGCCAACGGCGGTCTATGACGCCATCGCCGACCACGGCGTGACCCATTTCGGCGGCGCGCCCATCGTGCTCAACGTGATCGTCAATGCGCCTGACGAGTCGCGCCGCGAATTCGATCACCGGGTCGAGGTATTTACCGCCGGCGCCCCGCCCGCCGCAGCTACGCTGGAGGCGGTGGAAAAGCTGGGTTTCAACGTGACACAGGTCTACGGCCTGACCGAAACCTACGGCCACATCACCGAATGCGTCTGGGACGCCGATTGGGACAGCCTGCCCCAAGCCGAAAAGGCGGCGATAAAGGCCCAGCAGGGCGTCCCCTTCCCGATGATGGAAGAAATCGACGTGGTCACCTCTGATATGACCTCGATCCCGCGAGACGCGACCGCCACGGGCGAAATCGTGATCCGCGGAAACTCGGTCATGAAAGGTTACTTGAAGAACCCCGAAGCCACAGAAGAGGCTTTTGCAGGCGGCTATTTCCATTCCGGCGACATCGCGCTGCGTCATCCCAATGGCTACGTCCAGATCGCAGACCGCGCCAAGGATATCATCATCTCCGGCGGTGAAAACGTCTCCTCGGTCGAGGTCGAGGGCGTGCTCATGCACCACCCCAACGTGTCGCTTTGTGCCGTGGTGGCCAAACCTGACGACAAATGGGGCGAAGTCCCGTGCGCCTTTGTCGAACTCAAAGAGGGCAAAGAGGCCAGCGGCGAGGAACTCATCGCCTTCGCGCGTGAGCGGTTGGCCGGGTTCAAGACACCCAAGATGGTGGTCTTCCAAGAGCTGCCCAAGACCTCGACGGGCAAGATCCAGAAGTTCGAACTGAGGACCTTGGCAAAAGAGCTTTGAGCGGCGACGTCTGCTTTGTCGGGCAATGGGCGACATGGCCACGCGTCGTTTGATGCACTAGGCTTAATAGGCTACGCTGCCGCCAAACCAGAGGCAGAGCAGCCCATTTCATGACCGCCCTCAAGGACTACGCAAAGCTCGAAACATCGGGCCTTTGGCGATCCGGCCCGGACGCCCAGCGCCGCAATGTCGGCGTGTCTTTCGGGAACGCCACCCTGGTTATTTCGGACAATGCCGGAAAACCCCTGACCCATTGGTCCCTTGCCGCAGTCCACCGCATTAATCCCAAAAACACGCCTGCACTGTTTGCCCCCGACGAAGGCGAAAACGAAACGCTCGAACTCGACGACGCCGATATGATCCTCGCTATCGAGCAGGTGCAAAGGGCCATCTCACGCGCTCGGCCCAAGCCTGGCCGCTTGCGCTGGACCATACTTGCGGCCTCCGCGGCGGCGATCGTCGCTTTGGGGGTCTTCTGGCTTCCCGGCGCGTTGATTAAACAAGCCGTAACAGTCGTGCCGGACGTCAAACGCGCCGAGATTGGAACTGCCCTCATGGGCCGCATGGCGCGGCTGACCGGCCAGCCATGCGCGGATCCTTTCGGAACTGTCGCCTTGCGTCGTTTGCAAGGTGCCATAGCGCCTGAAAACAGATTGCACATTCTGCGCCAAGGTTTGACCACCACGGCTTCGCTGCCTGGCGGTCACATCTTGATCGCGCGACAGGTCTTGGAAGACCATGACGATCCATCGGTGCCGGCCGGATACGTGGTCGCCGAGCTGACCCGGACCGCAATCCAGGATCCTCTGGACTCGCTGCTTAGAACCTCTGGCGCGTATTCAGCTTTTCGGCTTTTGACGACCGGGACATTGCCGGACGATGTGTTAGATGCCTATGCCGAAAGCCTGTTGACCGCGCCTGACCGGGACGTGCCCGAGGAGACGCTGATTTTCGCCTTTCAAGAGGCTCAGGTCACGACCCGACCCTATGCTTATGCTCTCGACGTCACCGGCGAAACCACTGTCACGCTGATCGAGGCAGATCCGTTCAACGGCGTCCCCCCGGTCAACCACCTTTCAGACGGTGACTGGCTGTCGCTTCAGGGCATCTGCCTCAATTAGTATCACTTGCGTGCGAAAGCCTGTGTGAAACCTTGTCCGCGGGCGACATCAAGGGCGCGGTTCAGCTCTCTCTTGGTGTCAAATGGCCCCAAGATTATTACCTGACGGGCTTCGCCACCGTGGGTGTACTTCCCAATACGGGTCCGGAAACCCGTGTTCGCGAGGCGCTGCGCAGCCGGGCGCGCAACTTCCATCGAGGCGAAAGTTGCCACCTGAATGTGACGCAAGGCCGGCGCGGCCGAGCTCGTGCTACCGCGCACCGTCTCTTGTGTCGCGACAGTGGTTGGATCGAGGTTGGGATAAGTAAGCCCGGGAAACTCGTCACCGACTACGAGACCGGTGCGGCGATCATAGAGCAGCCGCGGCGTCCCGCGAGTCCACGCCAGATCGTAGCCCTTTGTGGGATCGTTCTCGGAAACGGGCTTGCCCGGTGGGATGCCTCGGTTCGGATTGAGTCGACCGTCCGTCCAGACCGGGCGAAAGCCCTTCGGAATGAACTGCCCATCGGACGTAAACTGCCCTTCGGGCAAAGTGATAACGCTGCTCCGCGTGGTTGCAGTGATACTGGCCGGTGCTTCCACAACCCTTAACGCTGGGGCCGCAGGCGCATTTGCGGACGGGGTAGAGTTGGACGGAGCAGCAGAGGCAACCAGTGTCGGACTGACAGAAGCGCGCGCTCTCTGAGCCGATGGCGCGCCCACGGTGACTTCGGACGTCAGCGATTGACCTTCAACATCCGCGCCTGTCAGTGGTTCCGAGGCTGCGCTCGCCGAGCCAAATGTTGGGGCCTGGCCGCAAACGGTTTGGCGGGACCGCGTCACTCGGGGCACCCAGGTCGTGATCCCGTCCACTTCCGCACGGATGTAAACACATCCATCATTGTCCACGTAAGAGCGGCCCGAATAGCTCGCGGGAGGAAAATTTGCAGGGAGCGCCGCCTCGGCAAGTGTCTTCGCTGCACCCTGCGAGGCAAAACCGGTCCCTGCAATGATCCCGATGATAGCAAAGTAAGCCAGCCGCATATTATTCCCCCACAATATGTTGGGGAATAATGCCGCAAAAACACCAATTCGTAAAGGAACAAACCCCTTATTTAGTGCCAAACATGCGGTCACCCGCATCCCCTAGTCCCGGAACTATATACCCAACTTCGTTAAGATTTTCGTCTACGGATGCGGTGACGATCTCAACATCAGGATGCGCCCTAGACATGTTCTCGATACCCTCTGGCGCCGCAAGAAGGCACAGAAACCGGATGTCCTTGGCTCCAGCTTCTTTCAGCAAATCAATGGCAGCGATAGAGCTATTGCCCGTCGCCAGCATCGGATCCACGGCAATCACCATCCGTTCACCCAGGTTGTCAGGCACCTTGAAATAGTATTGCACCGGCTTCAGCGTTTCCTCGTCTCGGTAGAGCCCGACAAAGCCCACCCGGGCAGACGGGATCAGCTCAAGCACCCCATCGAGAAGACCGTTGCCCGCGCGCAGGATCGAAATCAGTGCGAGTTTTTTGCCCGCCAGAACAGGGGCCTCCATGGGTTTCAACGGCGTTTCGATGGCCTTGGGCTCCATCGGTAGCTCGCGCGTGACCTCGTAAGCCAAGAGCTGACTGATCTCGCGCAGCAGCTGTCGGAACACCGCCGTAGGTGTGCCCTTCTCGCGCATGATCGTCAGTTTGTGTTGCACCAACGGGTGATCAACGACTGTCAGTTTCGCCATCTCAGGCCTCCAATTGCTTGGCCACATGGGCCCGTGTGGCTTCATCGCAGAACGCGGCTTCCAGCGCGGTCTTGTTCACGGCGCGGAAATCCTCCTCGCCCCAGCCAAAGGCACGCTCGAGCCCCTCGTACTCGGCCGTCATGGTGGTGTCGAAGAACGGAGGGTCGTCGGTTGAAACGGTGACTTTCACGCCTGCGTCGCGCAACCGCGCGATTGGATGATCTTCCAGCCTCTTGTAGACGCCGAGGAACACATTGGACCCCGGGCAGCATTCCAGCGTCACACCAGCCTCTGCCAGATCCTCCACCAACCGCGGGTCTTCAGCCGCCCGCACGCCGTGACCGATGCGCTCCAGCCCCAGAGTTTCCCACGCATCGCGTACCGAGGCCGCATCGCCCCACTCCCCCGCGTGGGCCGTGATATGGAGCCCCGCCTCCCGCGCACAGTCGAAGGACCACAGGAAGTCACTGGGCTTGCCCATCAACTCCGCACCCGCAATCCCGAACCCGCGGATAAAATCGCCGTGCGTTTCAGCCGCGCACATCGCGGCCGCCTTAGCCTTTTCCGGGCCGAAGTGGCGGATACAGGTGACGATGCCCTTCAGCGTCACACCTTCCACATGGGCCTCTTGCATCGCTGCGAGATACTCACGCCAGGCTCCCA
Source organism: Pseudomonadota bacterium (assembly GCA_038747015.1). Lineage (GTDB taxonomy): Bacteria > Pseudomonadota > Alphaproteobacteria > Rhodobacterales > Rhodobacteraceae > Shimia_B. The sequence continues at coordinate 21,366 of JBCDKE010000006.1, read as the reverse complement.
AATCGCCACCGCCGCAAAAATCAGGGCTCACAAAGGTCTCTGCGTAAACGACGCCGTGTTCGGCCAGCTCTTCCAGCACGGCCTGGGTGAGCCGCGTGAACTCCTCTGGCCCTGTTAGAACCGAACAAGCCGCTTCATAGACGCTCAGGAAGTGTTCAAAGTCGCGATAGGCATAGCCGCCGTCTTCCTTGAAGATCGCGCTCAAATCCATGCCCTTTTCGGCTGCCAAGCACCGGATAAACGCAGGCGGCGCAGCCCCCTCCAAGTGCAAATGAAGCTCTACTTTCGGCAGGGTTTTCCAACTCATATCACGGTCCTCCCCGGACCTTCGCTTTCCACGCCCAGATGGGCCGCAACAGTGGCACCCACATCGACAAATCCCATCCCCGGCAGCGCCCCACCCGTTGATCCGTCATGGATCAAAACTGGCACCCGCTCGCGCGTGTGCTCAGTCCCATGCCAGGTGGGATCATTGCCGTGATCGGCCGTCAGAACCAGCATATCGCCGGGTTTCAGGCCCGCCACAACCCGCGGCAGCTGACTGTCGAACCACTCCAGCGCGCGGGCATAGCCCGACACATCGCGGCGATGCCCATAGAGCGAGTCGAACTCCACGAAATTGGCAAATGTCAGGGACCCGTCCTCGGCGTCACCCACCAAGCGCACCAGATGCTCCATCAGATCCGCATCCGCGCCTTTCACCACATCCGTGATCCCGCGCATCGAGAAAATGTCGCCGATCTTGCCCACCGCGTGCACAGGGCGGCCAGAATCAAACACCCAGTCATTGAGCGTCCGCGCCGGCGGCATGATGGCGAAATCCTTACGGTTAGTAGTCCTTTCAAACGCGCCGCGCTCGCCAACAAAGGGTCGCGCGATCACGCGCCCGACCTTCATCTCGTGCAACATCGGCGCGAGATCGCGGCACATCTGCAAAAGTCGCTCTAGTCCGAAAGCCTCTTCGTGGGCAGCGATCTGAAAGACGCTGTCGGCAGAGGTGTAGCAAATCGGCCAGCCGCTTCGCAGATGCTCCTCCCCCAGCCGATCGATGACCTCGGTGCCCGAGGCATGCTCGTTGCCCAGAATACCACCGGTCCCCGCAGCCTTCATAGCGGCCTGCGTCACAGCTTCGGGGAAGGTCGGCCGGGTATCCGGAAAGAACGTCCAGTCCCACGGCACCGGCAGCCCGGCCAATTCCCAATGACCCGATGGCGTATCTTTGCCCGGCGACACCTCTGTCGCCGCGCCGTGCCAGCCCGCGCGCCACTCCGGTAGCCCGGCATCCAGACCGGACGCCGCCCGGATCGCCTCTCCCAACCCCATTGCCGCCATGTTGGGAACGTTGAGAGGGCCACTCCGCCCTTCCTCCGCCTCGCCCGCAGCACAAGCCCGCGCAATATGGAGCAGCGTGTTCGATCCCTCATCGCCAAAATCCGCCGCGTCAGGCGCTCCGCCACAGCCCACGGAATCCAGCACTACGAGAAACGCCCGGCTCATGCGCCGATCCTCCGGTGAATGAGATCTGGCCCCTGAGGACGGTGATCAACAATCGTCACCGCGTTGAGCACCGCGTCGATTGCGGCCTCCGCAGCGTCGGCACTCGCTGCGTGCACAAAGGCCAGCGGCGCACCGGCCTCCAGCGACGTGCCCACCGGTGCGACATGGGAAAAGCCCACCGCCGGATCGATCTGATCCGACTCAACCCGCCGCCCACCGCCCAGCGCCACCACAGCGTGACCCAGCGCTGTACCATCCCAGATCGCCACATGGCCCTCACGCGGCGCGGGCACTGGGTGCTGCACCGGCGCTACCGGCAAGTGAGTATCAGGCCGCTCGAGCAGGCTCGTCGGCCCCCCTTGGGCCGCGATCATCTGGGCAAAGCTCTCCGCCGCTCGGCCTGTATCCATGGCCCGCGTCAGCCGGAGGTTCGCCTCCGCCTCACCCGATGCAGCGCCCGCCATGATCAGCAACTCTGCGCCCAGCTCAAAAGCAACCTCAACCAAGGGGCCACTGGATTCACCGCGCAAAATCGACACGATATCAGCAACTTCCAGCGCGTTCCCCAGGGATGGCAGCAGCGGCTGCGACATATCCGTTATCAACGCCGAGGTCGGGCACCCTGCCCCATTGGCGGTCTTGACCAGGCTCTCCGCCAGCTCACGCGCCTCGGCGGGGGTCTGCATGAACGCGCCCGACCCGACTTTGACATCGAGCACCAGCGCCTCCAGCCCGGCAGCCAGCTTCTTTGACAAAATCGACGCCGTGATCAGATCGAGCGATGGCACCGTGCCCGTCACGTCGCGAATGCCATATAGCCTCCGGTCTGCTGGGGCGATGCGCTCCGTCGGGCCCACAATCGCCGCCCCCACGCGGGAAACGATATCGCGCAGCTCCTCCGCGCTGACATCGACACTGACGCCGGGGATCGCCGCAAGTTTGTCCAAGGTACCGCCTGTATGGCCCAGCCCCCGGCCCGAAATCATCGGCACATAGACGCCCAGCGAGGCCAGCAATGGCGCGAGCAGCAGCGATACAGCATCGCCCACCCCGCCCGTGGAATGCTTGTCGACCACCGGCCCCGGCAAATCCCAGCTAAGGACATCACCTGAATCGCGCATGCCTTCGGTCAGCGCCACGCGCCCCGCCTCTCCCAGGCCCTGCCAACAGACAGCCATGGCAAAAGCACCGGCCTGAGCGTCGCTCACCGTCCCGTCGCCCAGCCCATAGGTAAACGCCGCGAGGTCCTCGGCCCCCGGGCGCGTCCCCTGGCGCAGATTGTCGATCAATAGCCGCGCGTCCATGGGATCAGTCCATGTGACCCGCAGTGAAGGCCCCGGGCAAAAGCGCACCAACTGACGTCACTTGAGTTGCCCCGCTCGTGGTGGCCAGCGTCACAGGAACGTCCGCCGCGCCAAACTCGGCGAGCTTCTGACGGCACCCGCCGCAACAGGGCACAGGCTCCGGACTGTCGGCAATCACGGCGACTTCGACGATCTCGTATTCACCTGCCGCGGCCATGGCCGCTAACGCCCCGGCCTCCGCACAGGTGCCTTCGGGATAGGCCACGTTTTCGACATTGCAGCCCGCAAAGATCGCGCCGCTCTTGGTCCGCACCGCAGCGCCGACTTTGAAATTCGAATAGGGGGCATGGGCGTTCTCGCGCACGGCGCGGGCGGCAGCTAACAGTTCGTCTGACATTACCGGACTCTGGCCCCAGTGCGCCGGATTCGCAACCGCTCAGAGTGTGGTTTCGAATGCGCCGGGCAGCGCCACTTCCAAAAGCTCCACATCCTCAGAAGGATTCGCGTAGCGCGTCTTAACCCCGGGAGGGATCACAAAAGCATCGCCCGCGCTCAACGCAACGGGATCGCGCCCTTCGCCCTCCAGAACGAGGCCACCTTCCATCACAAAAGTAAAATGAATGTCGCAATCATGTGTCGCCCACACCGGCGCTCCCTCTCCGCGCCGCACCACATGAACGCCCGCTACATCCTTGGTGTGATGGGCAATGGCCGTGTCACGGCTCTGGTAGCCCGGGAGTCTGAAAGGCGACCAATCAGCCTCAGCTGCCTTGTGATGGACAAAACTCTGGCCGTCGAATTCACGCTCAGGGCGGTACTCTTCGGTCGGCAACTCCATGGCGTGATCGATTGTGGTGACATGGTCGGCAGGCACCCCAATCTCGATCACTTCGATATTGTCCGAGGCATAGAGCACACGATGCCGGATTTCCGGCGGTTGAATTACGCAGTTCCCGGCCTCCAGGCGGAACGGCTCCCCCTGATCCTCGTAGACCAGATCGACCCAGCCCTTGTAGCAAAAGATCAGCTGAAACCCGATGGAATGGTAATGCACCATATCCGGCACCGGCCCGCCATCGGGGATCCGAATGTGCGACGCGATAATCGATCCGCCCAGACGCGACGGGATCAGATCCCGGTAGTGCATCCCCGCACGGCCTATGACCCATGGCGCCTGATCGGCTAGGCGACGCACGACAAAATCATGTTGTGTTTCGGGCATAACCACAGGCGGTGCGAGCTGGGCGATCTCTACCCGGTTACCGGATGGGGCCGTCAGCTCCATTTCGCCCCCCGCGATCAGGATCGGATCGTCGCACAGGATGCGGACCACTCCCGGCGCCGCATCCAGCCCCGCATCGAGCCTCAACCGCAGCCCATAGCCGGACAAAACAACGACCTTGGGATCATCCGCCGGAAAGATCTCATCCAGCCGAAATCCCAGCTTCTTGGTAAAGAACGGAATATCATCGCGCACGTCTCGGGCGGGCAGCACAACTTCGGCTCGGATGTTTTGCATGGGCGGGCGGCCTCGACTTCCTGGCTTTTGATGACCTTAACTGAGCCCAGTAGGTTGTAAAAGCCGCCCCAACAGGGGCAAATTGACCTTGCGGAAGCTGCTCGGAAAAAAGTAGTTCAACGTTAAACTATAATAAGGGAGGCCCCCATGGCCGACGACACCCCCACCGGCTCTGAAAGCCCGGCTCTCGCCTATCACCGCCTCCCGAAACCCGGCAAACTGGAAATCCGCGCGACGAAGCCCCTCGCAAACGGGCGCGATCTCGCACGCGCCTATTCTCCCGGCGTTGCAGAGGCATCTTCTGCGATCCATGCAGACCCGGCCACGGCACGCGACTACACTGCCCGCGGCAATCTGGTGGCCGTCGTCTCAAACGGCACCGCCGTCCTCGGCCTCGGCAACATTGGCGCACTCGCGTCCAAGCCGGTGATGGAAGGCAAGGCGGTCCTCTTCAAGAAATTCGCCAATATCGACTGCTTCGATCTTGAAGTGGATGAAACGGATCCGGAAAAGCTCGCCGATATCGTCTGCGCTCTCGAACCCACCTTCGGCGCGATCAACCTCGAGGACATCAAGGCACCCGATTGCTTTATCGTTGAAAAGCTCTGCCGCGAGCGGATGAACATCCCCGTCTTCCACGACGACCAGCACGGCACAGCCATCGTGGTTGGCGCCGCAGCCACCAACGCCCTGCGTGTGGCCGGCAAGAAATTCGAAGACATCAAGATCGTCTCCACCGGCGGCGGCGCGGCGGGAATCGCCTGCCTCGACATGTTGCTGAAACTCGGCGTCCGGCGCGAAAACGTCTGGCTCTGCGACATTGACGGGCTGGTATACCAGGGTCGAGGCAAATCCACCCCGCAAAAGGACGCCTACGCCCAAGGCACCAGCTCTGCGACGCTGGACGACGTCATCGACGGTGCTGACCTCTTCCTCGGCCTCTCCGGCCCCGGCGTGCTAAAGCCCGAGATGGTCTCGAAAATGGCCGGCCGGCCGATCATTTTCGCGCTCGCCAATCCCACGCCCGAAATCCTGCCTGACGAAGTACGCGCCGTAGCGCCGGACGCCATCATGGCCACCGGGCGCAGTGATTTCCCCAATCAGGTCAACAATGTGCTGTGCTTCCCGTTCATCTTCCGCGGCGCGCTGGATGTCGGGGCCACCAAGATCAATGACGCGATGGAAATCGCCTGTATCGAAGGGATCGCCGCCCTCGCCCGCGCCACCACCAGCGCCGAGGCCGCCGCGGCCTACCAGGGCGAGCAGCTTGCCTTTGGGCCAGATTACCTGATCCCGAAACCTTTTGACCCGCGTCTCATGGGCGTCGTCGCCAGCGCCGTGGCAGGGGCTGCCATGGAGACCGGTGTGGCAACACGCCCGGTCGACCTTGAGACTTACAAAGAAAGCCTCGACAGCTCCGTCTTCCGTTCAGCACTCATCATGCGCCCGGTATTTGAAGCCGCCGCCACCGCCTCCCGTCGCATCGTCTTTGCCGAGGGCGAAGACGAACGCGTCCTGCGCTGCGCCCAGGCCACGTTGGAGGATCTCACCGAGACCCCGATCCTCATCGGCCGCCCTGATGTGATCGAAGCGCGCTGTGAACGCGCGGGCCTCAAGATCCGCCCAGGTGACTTTCAGGTCGTGAACCCCAACGATGACCCCCGCTACCGCGACTACTGGGGCACCTACCATTCACTTCTCGCCCGGCGCGGCGTGACCCCAGACATCGCTCGCGCAGTCATGCGGACAAACTCAACCGCCATCGGCGCGATCATGGTCGCCCGCGAAGAGGCCGACAGCGTGATCTGCGGCACCTTCGGCCAATACCATTGGCACCTGCGCTACCTGACCGAGGTCCTCAGCGGCGGCACCGAACGTCTCCACCCGGTGGGAGCACTATCGATGATGATCCTCGAGGACGGGCCACTGTTCCTCGCCGATACCCATGTCCATGATCAGCCCACTGCTGAACAGGTCGTAGAAACTGTCTGCGCCGCTGCGCGCCACGTGCGCCGGTTTGGCGTCGAACCAAACATCGCCCTTCTCAGCCGCTCGCAATTCGGCGATCAGGACTGCTCCACCGGGCGCACCATGCGCGAGGCGATCCGGATTCTCGATGCCGAGCCCCGCGACTTCACCTACGAAGGTGAAATGCACGCCGCGACCGCGCTCAGCTCAATGCACCGCGACCGTATCTTCCCCGGATCACGCCTCACCGCCGACGCCAACGTTCTGATTTTCGGCAATGCCGATGCAGCTTCGGGCGTGCGCAACATCCTGAAATACAAGGCAGGCGGACTGGAAGTCGGACCGATCGTCATGGGCATGGGCAATCGCTGCCACATCGTGACACCGACGATCACGGCACGGGGGCTTTTGAACATTACCGCGCTCGCCGGAACTCCTGTCGCGCAATACGGTTGAAACGAGCGCTGAAAAACTCTTCCAAGAGTTTTCTAAATTTCTTTGAAAGGAATTAGCGCCTTTTGGGTGCGACCGTTGCGGGCTTGCCGCCCATGGCTCCGTTCGCCTACACCTTCGCGTAAGTTCGGGGAGGAACATGATGGGCTACAAAGACGTCTACGAGGGCTGGAAGGCCGACCCAGAAAAATTCTGGATGGAAGCCGCCACTGCCATCGACTGGGTTACGCCGCCCAGTAGCGCCCTTAACGACGCGAACGCCCCGCTCTATGAATGGTTCACAGACGCCCAGGTAAACACCTGCTGGAACGCCGTGGACCGCCATGTCGAGGCCGGTAGGGGCGATCACGTAGCCATCATCTATGACAGCCCGATCACCCGAAAATCCGACCAGATCACCTATGCCCAGTTGCAAGAACGCACGGCCGCGCTGGCCGGGGCCCTGGCGGCACGGGGCGTGACCCTCGGCGATCGCGTGATCATCTACATGCCTATGGTGCCCGAGGCCGTCATCGCCATGCTCGCCTGCGCACGCATCGGCGCAATTCACTCCGTCGTCTTCGGCGGCTTTGCTGCAAACGAACTCGCCGTGCGCATCGACGACGCCACGCCCAAGGCGATCATCGCCGCCTCCTGCGGCTGCGAGCCAGGGCGCATCGTCGAATACAAACCTCTCCTCGACGGAGCCATCGAACAGGCCACCCACAAACCCGACTTCCAGATCATCCTCCAGCGCCAGGAAGGTCCCTGCGATCTCGGCCCCACGGATGTCGACTGGCACGCCGCGCAAGACGGCGTCGACCCCGCGCCGTGTGTCCCCGTCTCAGGCGATCATCCGGCCTATATTCTCTATACATCCGGCACCACGGGTCAGCCCAAAGGCGTCGTGCGTCCCACGGCGGGTCACCTCGTGGCGCTGAACTGGACGATGAAAAACGTCTACGACATGAACCCCGGGGAGGTCTTCTGGGCCGCTTCCGACGTGGGCTGGGTCGTGGGCCACTCCTATATCTGCTACGCGCCGCTCATCCACGGCAACCCGACTATCGTTTTCGAAGGCAAACCCGTCGGCACGCCCGACGCGGGCACCTTCTGGCGCGTGATTCAGGACCACAAAGTCAAAGCACTCTTTACTGCGCCCACCGCCTTCCGCGCGATCAAACGCGACGACCCGGCAGGGAAACTCGTGGGCGACTACGACCTGTCGCATTTCGAAGCGCTCTATCTCGCCGGCGAGCGTGCAGACCCGGACACAATCATCTGGGCTCAAGATAAACTCGGAGTGCCGGTAATCGACCACTGGTGGCAGACCGAAACCGGCTTTGCCATCGCGTCAAACCCCATGGGCATTGAAAAGATGCCGATCAAGCTCGGCTCGCCATCTGTGCCCATGCCCGGCTTTGACGTTCAGATCCTGAGCGACGAGGGCCACCAGCTCCCCGCTGGAGAACTCGGTGCTATTGCCGTCAAACTGCCCCTGCCTCCCGGCACTCTGCCGACGCTCTGGCAAGCAGAGGAACGCTTCAAGAAAAGCTATCTGAACACCTTCCCCGGGTACTACGAGACCGGCGACGCGGGCATGATCGACGAGGACGGATACCTCTACATCATGGCCCGCACCGACGACGTCATCAACGTCGCAGGCCACCGCCTGAGCACCGGCGCCATGGAAGAGGTCCTCGCCGGACACCCCGACGTGGCCGAATGCGCCGTCATTGGCGTCACCGACGAACTCAAGGGCCAACTGCCCATGGGGTTCCTCTGCCTGAACAGCGGCACCACCAAAGCCGATGACGAGATCGTCAAGGAAGTGGTCGCAAAGGTCCGGGAAGAAATCGGCCCCGTGGCCGCCTTCAAACTCGCCACCGTCGTGCCCCGCCTGCCCAAGACACGCTCCGGTAAGATCCTGCGCGGGACAATGGTCAAGATCGCCGATGGTGAGGCATTCAAGATGCCCGCCACCATTGATGATCCCGCGATTCTCGACGAAATCAAAGACGCGCTTCAGGGTCTCGGATACGCAAAATCCTAGTCCGCCACGGAGCTGAGCGCGAATTTGATAAGCCCATCCAAAAGGGCCCGCAGATGGGCCTCGTCGTGGGCATCGTACTTGTACGCTTTGCTCGCCTTTTGCAGGCATTCGGCAGCGATCGCAGGAGTTAGACCGTGTTGCGCCAACGCGGCTTCATGGGGTTCAAATATAGACGTCAACCGCACGCGCACAGCATGAGCGGTGGCCTCCATCTCTGCGCGCCCGGTATCGTTGTAACCGGCAACCAGATCATCTGCATTCGGCGAAGAATGTAAGACTAAGAACGGCTTAGCGACCGTCTCTTCAAAGACAAAAGCCAGTTTTGCATCGAGCGTCGCAAGGCCGGGCAAGGTGGCATCCATCGCCGCCTCAGTCGTCTCACGAAAGTACTGCAACGTCCCGCGCAGCACGTCATCTTTGTTGGCATAGATGTTATAAAGCGTCTGCCGTGCGACGCCGGCTTCCTGTGCAATATCGCCCATGCTCGCCCGCTTCACGCCATAGCGCAAAAACACGAGGTTCGCCGCCTCAGCTACATTTTTCTCACGACTATCCATGCCCGACATATTGACAATTGATGGTTTATTGTCAATTTAGACAAAATGACATTATTTGTCACTTTGATCGCATAGGAGAAAGATCATGGCAGACCGCAACGCATTCACGAAAGAGACCACAACCGAAGACGTCCTCGATGGCATCAACCTCAATGGGAAGACCGTTGTCATTACCGGCGGCACCAGCGGGCTCGGCGCAGAAAGCGCCAGATCCATGGCAGCACGGGGTGCTGATGTCCTGATCACCGGCCGCAGCCTCGAAAAGGCGCAGGCCTCAGCGGCCAAAATCTCTGCCGAGGCGGGACGCGAAGTTGCCGCCGAGGAACTCGAGCTCGGCAGCTTTGCCAGCATCCGCGCTTTCGCCGAACGCGTGACGGCGAACCACCCAAAGATCGACATCCTGATCAACAATGCGGGCGTCATGGCCTGCCCCTACGCCGAAACTGAAGACGGCTTTGAAATGCAGTTTGGCTCCAACCACATGGGCCACTTCCTGATGACCTCGCTCCTCATGCCCAGCTTGGGCGACGGCAGCCGAGTCGTATCTCTCAGTTCGTCAGCGCATCAGTTCGCACCCGTGTTCTTCGATGATCCAGGCTTCAAAACGAATGACTACGACAAATGGGCGGCATACGGTCAGTCAAAGACCGCTAACGCGCTCTTCGCCGTGGGACTGAACAAGCGCCTGGCCGACAAAGGTGCCGAAGCCTTTGCCGTCCACCCCGGTGTCATCATGACTGAACTCGCGCGACACATGACCGAAGAGGACCAGGCCCTGTTCGCAGAAGGTTTCGAAAGCGGCGCGATTTTCATGAAGACCGTGGAACAGGGTGCTGCGACGCAGGTCTACGCAGCCACAGCACCAGAACTGGCGGGCAAAGGCGGCAGCTACCTCGCCGACGTCCAGATCGCTCCGATCGAAGACGGTACCGAAGACTTTGCAAAGGTCCGCCCCTACGCCATCGATGAGGCTGATGCAGAGCGCCTGTGGTCCCTCTCAGAGCAGATGGTCGCCGCGGTCTAAGCCTCAGACAAAAGAGCGTCCGGGCTTAGACCGGGCGCTTTTACCTCTCGAATGACAGGCCAAGGCTCGGCCAATGCCGTCAGACAAACTGTTCCTGAATGAGCCGCTCTTCAAGGCCGTGACCGGGGTCAAAGAGGATGCGATGCTCCACAGCCGACCAGCTTTCGATCTCTACCTGCACGACACCCCGCACTGACCGGCCGTCAGCATCGGCCATCACCTGCCGCTTCTCACCGCCGAGCACCTCAAACCGCACCTTCGCGGTTTTCGGCAAGAGCGCGCCGCGCCAGCGACGCGGGCGGTAGGCCGCAACGGGCGTCAGCGCCAGCACCTCTGCCCCGATTGGAACAATGGGACCATGGGCGCTGTAATTGTAGGCGGTGGAGCCCGCCGGCGTCGCCACCAGACAACCGTCGCAGGCCAGCTCCTTCATCCGCAACTTACCATCCACATAGATGCGCAATTTCGCCGCCTGCGGCCCCTGGCGCAGCAGCGACACCTCGTTGATCGCCAGCCGTTCGGTGACGGTGCCTTCTACATCTGTGGCGCGCATCCGCAGGGGGTTGATCACCGCCTCTTCTGCGGCCGCCAGACGGAACAGCAGGTCATCCGCCCCGTATTCATTCATCAGAAAGCCAACCGTGCCCCGGTTCATTCCGTAGACCGGCACCGGGGAGCCTTCGGTGGAATGGAGCGTCTGCAACATGAAGCCGTCGCCGCCCAGGGCCACGATCACATCGGCCTGGTCCGCAGGTACGTTCCCATAGCGTTCCGACAGGCTCGCCAACGCTTCTTGAGCAAGCTCTACCTCACTGGCCACAAAGGCTATTTTCTGCTCTCGGGCCAATGCGCCCTCCTGGCCGTGATCCGCGTGGAAACGCGCTTTCCGATCTTCTTTGCCCGGCAACAAATGAAACGCAAGGGAAACACGCTCCACTCGGTACCCCATGGTATCCTGAAAACCCTTGAAAATAGGGGCTTTCGGACGCGTTGAACGCTTGCAATGTCCGACATTCCCAGTATTTCGTATCGGAAACTCGATACGGCCCCCGCGCGCCCCGACAGGAGAGACCCAAGATGAACGCCCCGCACCGCGAAGCCAGCTTCTTCACGAAATCCCTCGCCGATACTGACGCCGAACTCTTTGGCGCCATCGAGGACGAGCTGGGCCGCCAGCGCGACGAGATCGAACTGATCGCCTCCGAAAACATCGTCTCCAAGGCCGTGCTCGAGGCGCAGGGCTCGGTGATGACAAACAAATACGCCGAAGGCTACCCAGGCCGCCGCTACTATGGCGGCTGCCAGTACGTTGACGTGGCCGAGAACCTCGCCATCGAACGCGCGAAGGAGCTCTTTGGCGTGAGCTTTGCCAATGTGCAGCCAAACTCCGGCTCGCAAGCAAACCAGGGCGTCTTTCAGGCGCTGCTCAAGCCCGGCGACACGATCCTGGGTATGTCCCTCGACGCAGGCGGCCACCTGACCCACGGGGCCAAGCCGAACCAGTCGGGCAAATGGTTCAACGCGGTGCAGTATGGCGTGACCAAGGACACCAACCTGATCGACTACGACGAACTTCAGCGCCTCGCCGACGAGCACAAGCCGCAGATGATCATCGCCGGCGGCTCCGCCATCCCGCGCCATCTGGATTTTGCCAAGTTCCGCGAGATTGCCGACAGCGTGGGCGCCTACTTGCTCGCGGACGTGGCGCATTTTGCTGGCCTCATCGCTGCCGGTGTCTATCCTGACCCGTTTCCGCACGTGGACGTGGCCACGACCACCACGCACAAAACACTGCGTGGCCCCCGCGGCGGTATGATCCTGACGAACAACGAAGACATGGCCAAGAAATTCAACTCCGCCATCTTCCCCGGCATCCAGGGTGGTCCCCTGATGCACGTGATCGCGGCCAAGGCCGTGGCCTTCGGAGAGGCGCTTCAGCCCGGTTTCAAAGCCTATCAAGAGCAAGTCATCAAGAATGCTCAGGCTCTCGCAGACCAGCTGGAAAAGGGCGGCTTGGCGACAGTCACGAACGGCACGGACACCCACGTGATGCTCGTCGACCTGCGTCCGAAAGGCGTCAAAGGCAACGCCACCGAGAAAGCGCTCGGTCGTGCCCACATCACCTGCAACAAGAACGGCGTCCCGTTCGATCCTGAAAAACCCATGGTCACCTCCGGCATCCGTCTGGGATCTCCGGCAGGCACAACGCGTGGCTTCGGCGAGGCAGAGTTCCGTCAGATCGCGGATTGGATCAACGAGGTCGTCGACGGGCTCGCCGCCAATGGCGAAGAAGGCAACGCCGCCGTCGAGCAAAAGGTCAAAGCCGAAGTGGCCGAAATGTGCGCCCGCTTCCCGCTCTATTCCTGAGAAACTCGCTCACCGAGACCAAAGCCCCGGCCATCGCGCCGGGGCTTTTCTTTTGCTAGGCACACACCGGGACGCATGCGCGAAATCAAGGTGAAGCCGCCGCGCGATACAGCCCTTCAGCGTAGGCCGGGCTTCAGCCCGGCACCCCGCCTCACACCACCAAGAACCAAACGACCGCCAACGCCACTGCGCCCAAAACCAAGTTCACCAGAATCGTCGTAGCCACGTCCACCGCAACGCTCTTGCGGAAGGCCTCCGCATCCACATGTTCCAGATGCATCTGCAACGCCATTTCCGCGACCTCAAAGGCCCGTTCGTCAATCTCGATCTGATCCGCGTCTCGTTCTAATGCCTCAGCCACCCGAACAAGGTCCTTCGCCCGGGCCCGCTCATAGCGAGGTAACGTGCCCCCGATCTTGCGGACCTGTTTTTCCAGCGACCCACTCACCCCGTATTTCAGCGCAATCTCTGCGCTGAGGCTTGATAGCCGTGCCTGTGCATCCATAGGATCCATATCCCGTGCCTACCGCGTGCCCTCTGGCCATGCCAGCCCCGGCGCGCTAGGGGGCACTATGCTCGCAACATTGAATTTCGAAGCCCAAACGGCCACCGACATGCCGCCCCTCGTCATTGCCCACGGCCTCTTCGGCTCTGGGCGCAATTGGGGTGTGATCGCTAAACGCATGTCCGACACACGCCACGTCGTGACCGTGGACATGCGCAACCATGGATCGAGCCCGTGGGACGCGGACCATAGCTACGCCGCTCTCGCTGCGGATCTGGCCGAAGTCATTTCCTCCCTGGGCACCTGTGACCTCCTGGGCCACTCCATGGGCGGCAAAGCGGCCATGGTAGCAGCGCTGTCGGGTGCCGCAGTTCGTCGGCTCATCGTGGGCGACATCGCGCCCGTTGGGTACACCCATACTCAGATCCATCTCATCGATGCGATGGAGGCACTGGATCTTTCCACCATCGCCAGCCGTAGCGACGCGGACGCGGCCCTTGCCGGGCAAATCGACGACCCAACCGTGCGTGCTTTCCTTTTGCAGTCGCTCGACGTTCCGGGAAAGATGTGGAAACTCAACCTTCCCGCATTGCGGGATCAGATGCCTGCCATTCTCGGTTTTCCCCCGGTCAACGCCACTTTTGATGGGGCGACGCTGTTCTTGTCAGGCGCTCTGTCTGACTATGTCCTACCCGAGGCGCGAGCGGCCATTAAGCCGCTGTTTTCAAAGGCACGCTTCGCAAAGATCCCAGCGGCAGGCCATTGGTTACATGCCGAAAAACCGAGAGAGTTTGAGGCAGCGATACGCGTGTTCCTGGACAGTTAAGGCTTCACAATCTCTTAACCATCGTCGGGCACAACTAAATTATGCTCGATACAACACCCCTTCCCACCTATCGCTGCGGTCTGCACCTTGCAGAACGCAACAGTTCAGCCCTCACCGAGCAGATCAGTCTCACGCGCAGCTGCTACGCCGCCGAAATGCGGCAAGGCTGGGCCGGAATTCATGCGGTCTGCGTGCTCCCACAGGCTCTTCTGCTACTGGCGACGATGATGCCTGACGATGACCCGGTTGAACGGCTGAAGCGCTTGGGCGCGAGCTTCCAAAAGCACTCCGATACGCCCGTGCAATTTCTCTGGCCCGTCGTAGCGCCGATCCGTCCGCAGGAAATGGATATTGAAATTGCGCAGATACATGATGCGCCGGTTGCCTGGGGCTTGTGCAAAAGGCCGCAAGACTGGGCGTTTTCCTCGCACATGCGGCATAAACCACAATATGCGGTTGCCTGACAGGCCCAGCCACGCTAGATGCTGACGCACAGGTGCGAATAGACGCGGTATTAGCATAGCTGGGAAAAAGGCTTTGGGGCAATCCAAAGCCTTTTTTCTTTGGGTCCTTTCCAAAAGGTAAAGGTCCCCAAAAGTAGAAAGCACCAGGTGCTCAGACGCGGTCCGTGCATAGCCTGGTGCTTCCTTGAGGGTTAACGTGACCTTGCGGCCCCGCCGATCCCTCTAGCCGACTGTCCGAAGACACCCAACTAAGCAGCTGTTTGGAAACCGAAATCTCCCCCCAGCCCGCATCGACCCTACTGGCACCGCCCTGACCATCGAGCCTCATAGAGACCCAGTTGCCTGGCTCGCGCCCCGCTCCGTCAGCTGATGAAAAACGTTAAGTCTTTCAACTACTTCCGACCCGGGGGCTTCTGCGTATCATCCGGTTCGTTGCCTCCCCGTCCGATACCTAAAGGTTCGCTCAAGAACCCCGATTCCCGCAACAAAAAAATCGCGCTTACCCGCATTTTCCGGTGGATAACTATCTGATTTCACTTGGGGATTTCCTGTGGATAACCGAAAATCGGTAAACAGTGTCGGGTACTTAGCGCGCAAAATGAAATGCTCCCCTCGCACCTACGCCCTGCGCCTTGAGAACACGCAATCGGCTCGATTTCGTACGCTCAAGCAGGTCCCTTTTCGCAATCTAACTGAGTCCGAACCCGCTCAAAGGACCTGGAGTCCCACCCTCCGCGCTATGCTTCAATACCGACACAGTCGCCGAAATCGGGGCTCTTATTGAACACCTGAACTGAAGTGATCGACGCGCTGTCGCAACGAGACGACGCAATACCAACTCAGGTTGGTCCAACGATCTGAGCAAGGCTTAGGTCTTATCAGCCAGCAAGCGGCCCGCTAAAACGAAAAGAAGATAGGAGCGAGGCTCGTGTCATAAAACTCGGCAACGGATTGGTATCCGCGACGCTGCTTGCCTACCTCGTAGGACGCGGTGAAAGACACGCCGTCACCAGTGAACCCATTAAAGGCATCGAAGTCATAATAGGCCAATTCTAGACTGTAATCCTCTGCCACGTTGTAGCGACCGCCGACATACCATTCTGTGGTCCCGTCGCTTTCGAGGCTAAGGTTCATCACCCCCCCAATGATCGCGACATTCTGGGTGATGTAGGTCGCGCCAGAAACACTGAACATGTCGAAGACATTTTCGTTGTCGAACTCTTCTCGCGCCCAGTCGGCCTCCAACTCAAAATTCGCCGCGGTGTAGGCCGCGTAAATGGAGTAGAAACTGACATCTTCGGTCTCGGTCAGCTGCCCGCCGATTTCGAAACCGGCGCCATTGTCATAACCACCGAACACCGCAAATCCGTCTTCGCCGAAGTCGATGTCATCAACGTCGCTCGTGAACGCAGCCGCGCCCATGTAAAAATTGTCGGCCTCGTACTGCCCGTACAGCGCAAGGCTATCCAGTGCGACCGACGTATCGTTGACGGTAGGTATGAACCGCGACGCATTCACGCCAAGAGCGAACTGCGAAAAACGATATTCCGCTCCCGCCTCTGCGACGTCTGAACCGAACTCTTCGCCGTTTTCCGTGGCAGTAAAATCTGCGGTGTCCAAAACGCCCTGACCGTAGAAGGTGAATGCACCGGTGACGTATTCCGCCTCACCTTCGAGGCGCGTGTAGCTTTGGAAACTGCCATCGACACCGTCATTGGACGTTTCGCCATCCACGTACTGGCCGCTAAGAAAGCCGTATGTAAGACCATCCGCCGATGCGCTACTGGCGAGAACAGAGACCACGATGGCGGAACGCAGAATTACTTTTTTCATTTTAGAATCAACCCAACTAACACGCACAAATCGTAATTAGATTTACGTCAGGTTATTGACAACGATCAGGTTTTCATAGGGAAATCTCGCGTTTTGCATGTGCTCGGAAGGGCACAATTCACACTCTTTTGCGCCCGGTAATTCAACAAACGCTGCCCGGCTTGGGCCCGTATACCTGGGAATGGATCCGGATTGGGAAGGTGCGCGGGACCGCCCCCCACCGCGACGCGGCGCCAGACCTGGCGGCCCAAGGCTCTGAAAATAGGCTGAGCAGTATGGCGCATCTTGGGCTATGCCTGCTCCATCGACGGACGGAGGAACCACTGTGAAAAAATCCGGAATTCTGAATGCCGAGCTGGCTCGTGTGGTGGCGGGGTTGGGGCATGGGCAGATGCTGGTGATCGGGGACGCGGGGCTGCCGGTGCCGGCGGGCGTGCCCTGTATCGACCTCGCCGTGCGGGTGGGCGTGCCGGGATTCTGGGACGTGCTCGACACCGTGCTCACCGAGATGGAAGTGGAACGCGCCGTGGTGGCCGACGAGGCCAGCGCGGAAGTCAGGGGCCGTTTCACCGAGCGGCTGACGCCAGAATCCGTGTCCCATGAAGCACTTAAGGCATTGAGCGCCCAGGCCGTGGCCGTCGTCCGAACGGGGGAAACGGTGCCGTATACGAATGTTATCTTGGTGTCCGGCGTCGTCTTCTGACGGACGCCGGAAACGGATCGCAGAGCCGCACACAGACCTTGAGAGCCCGCGGGTAAACACACCGCCCGGAGTGTTTACAGACGCGTTTTTGACGGTTTCGCCGGGAAAATGACCGAGCCAGAATCCGTATGGAACCTGTACAGAACCTGTATGGCTGCGGATGCACACATGAAACGGGTGGATTTGGTTAAGTTGTGTGAAAGTGCTCAGAAAGCGGGCTTTGGAAAGTTCTGTGAGCGGCCCATTCCCGACGTTGGACACGTGGTCGGGTTGCTGCAGTCGCAGCCCGCATAGCGGACTTTGCCCGACTTCGACTAAGCGTTCCTCGAGCCATACAAGTAGTCCATGTCGGGTTTTTCCGTCGCATGGTAGTGCACCCAAATGTAAGCGTGGCTGAATGCCGCTACGACGAGCGCGGCTACGGAGTTGAATCCAATCGCAATCGCCCAAAACAAAAGAAAGGCGTAAATGTACATGCCATTATCCGTGTAACGGAAAATGCCATCTTTGACCAAAGGCATGTCGCGGTATCGCGCATCAAAATGGTCACCGCCTGCAGCGCGCGACATGCCGAAGTACTTTCTCACGCTATACATGGCGTAGAGCCCCGGCAGGAGTAGAATTAATGTCAGCGGGACCCTTATCGTCGATGAAAGGCCTAGGCTGTTTTGGTCTAGAACCGCCAACCACGTTAACGTCAGGAAACGTCCGGCGAAAAGCAAAAAGAACACCCAAAGATAGGCCTGAAACCCAATTAATCGGCTGATCGCCGACGATCTCAGCTCAAGTCGCCATGCAAACCAAACCCATATTTGATGCAGGATTGGAAATGCGACGGCGAACCAGAATTCCCATGGGTGGGGTTTGCCCAGCAAAGCCCAAGTGAACGTCACGATCACAAAAAGCAAAACGAGACCAGCGAAATGCAGCACCTGGCCTTTCCACAACGTAGGGGGCAAAGAATTGTCCGGTTCTAAATCCATGGGACAACTCAACAACTTGACCGCGCCGATGTCGATTGAATTCGGCCCATAAGAGACATTCAACGCCCAACTCCGATGCTGCGGTCGCAGCCCGCATAGCTGCCCTTCGCTGCGGATACATGATCCAGTGACCATCGAACTCACAGATCGCGGACTTTGCTGCCATTCTAAGTTGCGAGTACCACGTTTGCTTGAGACTGAGCCGGGGGTGTTTGCAGTTCATTTTTCCCAGGATACACATCCGAAAGACGCAGAGTTACAATGTCAAAAGGTTCAAGGCTCGTTAGAGGTGTCAAATGACTGGTGGTGACAGTCCCCCAAAATCCAAAAACCAAGTCTCCCCACTTAGGGCGAAACACTCCCCGGACGATATTTCGGGCGTTAGCTCCGATGATTTGACCGTTTTGTTAGCAATGATCGATAAAGCCTTCCATGCCGAACAAGACGCAGCCAGGTCACGTGACAATACAGCCTTTAGATACATTGCAGCACTAATTGCTGTGTTGGTTGCTGTCTTGTCCAACACGTTCCCTCTCATATCTGCGAGCGGTAAGGTCTTTGTAGTATCAGCCGTTATTTCACTAGCGCTACTGGCTTCGATGGATATTTGGAGCAAGCACCGCCAAACTCGTGATCTCACGCGCGTCTTGGTGCACCTAGAGAACTTGGCTGGTTGCTACGAGAACGGTCGCTACGTCGATAACACAACTCTGCTGCCTGAAGAATGGCTAGTGACTGACGGTTACATTGGAAATCGTGTTGGTATAATCCGCATAGCCGTTCTTTGGTTCTTAACGCTTATAGGATGCGTTGCCCATTGGTTTGCCTGATATTGCGTTTTTCATTAAGGCAAAGACGAGCTTTTCAAAAGGACCTGTGAAATTGGAAGTATTGTGGCGTCGGTGAAAGTACTTGATATCTAACTTGACGGACCTGGCGTGTAGCGCTTTGCAGTGGCCGAAGAAGCCATTCGCGGGCAGTGCAGCATCCGGCAATATGGGCTCGTTCCTGCCGTTCTCCGCCTCGCAGCATCTATCAGGATCAATCGAGCTTGGGTCATCACTCACGGCCCTTTGCGGACCTTGGACCCGCATTCAAGATGCTGCGGTGCGGTCCTTCGAACCTGCCATTCGCTGCGATTGCATAATCTAAACGCAAGCGCACTCGCAGACGCGGGACGAAGCTGCCGTTAGGAGTCTTCGGAACAAGGTCCGCTAAGCGTGCTTCACAATCACTGTGAAGGGCACTAACGGCGGCTTTGGTCATTCGGGGCACTTGCTCTGCAGTAAACTTAAGTTTAGCCGAGTATACATTCCAATAGACGCCTGACACTGGTCCAGCCTGTTCGAGCCCACGTCTGCCAATACTGCCAGTCTAAGACAGCGAGTGGAACAAGAAGCGTAGAGAATTCCCTTCTGAGGATTTAATCATTTTGATTATGCAAAGGAGCGAAGGCTGGCACTAGAGACCAAGTGATCAGTGCAGCGAAGTACGCGCTCTCAGGAATTTGGCTGAACTGGTTCAGCGCAAGGACGCCGCTGATCATCAGCACATGAGCAATTAGTCCCCAGGCGAGACTTGCCGCAATGATCCTGAGGGGCGGCTTCGAGACACGCCCTAGCCAAACATAGGCCCCAATGCCAACTGGAAGAAATAGCACGATGCCTGTCAGTAAGCCTGGATTGTAGCTTCCTGCGATCACTGCTGCTCCGATGTGGCTTACGGCGTTTACGACCACAATCGAGGCCATGCAAAGCGCGGCAAATACGTGCTGAGGACCGCGCCAAATCGCGAGGGCGCCCACAAGCCAAACCAAGGACGTGTTGATTACGAAGACCGACGTATCGGACATGAATTCCTGCACATCTGGACGTCCCAAGAGACCTGACAGGAATTCGTTAAGGTTCGGTTTGAAGGCGTAGGTTCGCCCGTAGATGTCGATCCAATGCTCTTCGAATTGATGGATGATGTAGACCACCAGCAGCGCCAGAGACACACCCCGGGCGTCCAATCGTGTTGATTTGTCTGAAAAACTGACAGCGACCAAGACCAGGAACGGGGCCATAAACGTTCCGACCTTCATCCAATGTAGTGTGAGAAAGTCGTGCTGGCCCAAAGGGACCCACAGAAAGGCGAACGCCAGCACGAGGGCCACAAGTGATCTTGTGTCGTTCATTGATCTGTCCGGGAAACGCGCATTGCCAGGGCAAGGAGGATCAGCAGCAATACCCCAACAACGGAAAACAAGAACATGTTGGAATCCAAGCCGAGCACAGTTTGCGCATAGCCATTTTCATCGACCAAAGCCCCGCCATACATGGGTCCAAAGACCGTCGCGACCCAGAAACCCGCCACGAACATCAGGCCAAAGGCGATGGGTAGAAACACATCATCGCGAACCCAGATCAAGAAAAGTGCGATTAAAGCGACGCCCGCTGTAAATGCGAGGAACCATGCACCGTGAAACCGCGCGTGTTCGCTCCATAATGGGTTGAACAGATGTGTCTCGTTCAGGTCGGCGATCGCCGGAACCAAACCATAGAAGACGGTGATGGCGGTGACCGCGATTTTCAAGATAATTTTCATGGCTCGTTTTCTCGTTTGTTCTTTGAGGATGGCCGCTTTGTGGTGCTTCAGTTTGCTGACATCATAGGGCCGGCATCTTCCGAAAGCTTGGCCATCAACTTGGCCTGAACCACGGTGTCCGTCGCAAGCCTTGGGAGGGGTTTTTCTTTGCCGTTGGTGATGTAGATCCCGGTTCGGCCACCATAGCTGCCAGTTTGAGACGCATGGATCATCTTCGCGGCCTGCTTTTCAGGAGACTTAAAGAGCACCGGAACCAGCAGTTTCAGAATGCCTGGCATGGCATCGCTGGTTTTGGTCATCGGTGTCACGACTGGGCCTGGGCAAACCGATCTGATCATGATCCCCTCGGCTTCCAATTCGGATGCCATCGCGGTTCCCATCGTCGTCAGCGCCAATTTGGTTGTCGCATAGGCTCCCGAAAGGCCACCGATGTCCTTGGGATCCGAAAGGGCCGCGGTGTCGAGCGCCTTAGCTGCGTTGTGCGCTGATGAGGTCGTGTTAACGATCATGGATTTCGCACCAGCGTCTTGGTTCAGCAGCGCTGGGCGCAACCCTTGTGTCATAACGTATGCGGCCAAGGTGTTAACCGCATAATTTGACTCGTGCCCTTGTACGCTCATCACCCGTTCCGAGGTCAGAACGCCTGAGTTGTTAAAGAGCAGGTCGAGCTTAGGATGCATATCAACGATTGTCTGGGCCGCCGTTTTGATCTGCTCAACATCCATCAAATCGGCGGTGACGGTGT
>JBCDKE010000005.1:0-73476 GCA_038747015.1 Pseudomonadota bacterium | reverse complement strand
TCGACGGCGGATGGCCAGATCGAAGATACCGGGCCTCTCACCAAGCAACGCATGGAAACGGTCGATGATGAAACCTCGGCCGCAGCAATTGATTGGATCCGGTCACAACACGAACAGGGCATCCCTTGGTTCTGTTGGTGGTCCGGAACACGCATGCATTTCCGTACGCATGTGAGTGATGAACGCCGGGCGTCAGCAAACGAGACGGCTGGTGGTCCCGTGGACGAGTACACGGCCGGCATGATCGAACATGACATGCATATCGGGCTGTTCCTCGATCTTCTGGACGAGCTGGGGATCGCCGAGAACACCATCGTGCATTATTCGACTGACAACGGGCCACATATGAACACGTGGCCGGATGCAGCAATGACGCCGTTCTGGGGCGAAAAGAACACCAACTGGGAAGGCGCATGGCGCGTCCCATCCATGGTGCGTTGGCCTGGAAAGATTGCTGCTGGTTCTGTGTCTAACGAGATCATGCACCATATGGATTGGCTGCCCACGTACCTGGCGGCCGCCGGTCGCCCAACGGTCAAGGAAGAACTGCTAGACGGCATCACCATTGCCGAAGTGGGAGGCGGGCGCGACTATCGCGTGCACCTTGATGGCTACAATTTCTTGCCGTTCCTGACTGGCGAAGAAGAGAGTGGGCCACGGGAGGAGATTTTCTACTTCTCTGACGATGGTGACCTCATGGCCCTGCGCTGGAACGACTGGAAACTGACCTTCCTCGAGCAGAAGTCCTGGGCCACGTTCCGCGCATGGATGGAGCCGTTGGTCGAACTGCGCGTTCCGCTGATCGCCAACCTGCGGCGCGATCCTTACGAGCGGGGATATCGGACGTCCAATACGTACTATGACTGGCTTCTGGACCGAGCCTATATGCTGGTTCCTGCCCAGCAGTATGTCGGTAACTTCCTGGAGACTTTCCAAGAATATCCGCCGCGCCAGAAAGCGGCCAGCTTTAGCCTCGAACAGGTTATGGCGAAGTTGGAAGCTCCTGCCGGAACCCGGTAGTCCCAAAACCCATGGGCAGCGCGGGAAACTGCGCTGCCCTCTTTCTTTAAAATCCAAAGATATTGGGGAACTTGATGCGTTTAACATTCTTCACCGCGCTTTTGAGCGTTGCGGGCCTTGCAACGTATGCAGACCCGCTTCCATCCTGGTCAGACACGGCAACGAAAGACGCAATCATCGATTTCGTCGAGGCGGTTACCGATCCAATGTCGGCCGATTATGTCACGCCCGACGCACGTATTGCTGTTTTTGATAATGACGGGACGCTCTGGGCTGAAAAGCCGCTTTATTTTCAACTGATCTACGCTGTGGAGCGATTGCAGCAAAAGGCCGAAGCTGATCCATCCATCCTAACCAGCGATGTGCTGAAAGCTGCCGCGGAGGGTGATTTTGAAACCGTCGCTGCTGGCGGCGCCGAAGGTTTGGGCGAGATCCTGGCAGTCAGCCACGCCGGCATGTCGGTCGAGGCCTTCCAGGCAGACGTTCGCGATTGGCTGGAAACGGCCCGCCATCCGGCGACCGGACAGCGCTATGATGAAATGGTGTACCAGCCGATGCTGGAATTGCTGAGCTATCTGCGCGACGAGGGTTTCCAGACGTGGATCGTGTCCGGCGGTGGCGTTCACTTTGTCCGCGCGTTCGCTGAGGCGGCCTACAACATCCCGCCGGAACAGGTGCTCGGGTCGGCCACGCCGACGGAATATGTCGATGGAGAGGTAGTCAAGCTCCCTGGCATCGAGTTCGTAGACGACAAGGCCGGAAAACCAGTCGGGATCGACAGCCGTATCGGGCGCCTGCCCATTATTGCCGGGGGCAATTCGGACGGCGATTTTCAAATGCTGGAGTACACCACCGGCGGAGACGGTGCACGGTTGGGACTGCTGGTGCATCATACCGACGCGGATCGCGAGTTCGCCTATGATCGGGATGGCCATGTAGGTGTGCTCAATAGAGGTTTGGACGAAGGTCCGGATCGTGGCTGGTTGATCGTCGATATGGCGTCTGACTGGACGAAGGTTTGGCCGGAATGACGGCACACGAAGATGTACAGGCTTTGATCGCCCGAATGGGCGACGCGATCATCGGGCAGCGCGATGTCATCGAGCGTCTGGTGATTGGCCTGCTGGCCAATGGAAATCTGTTGGTGGAAGGTCTGCCGGGGCTGGCCAAGACCCGTGCCATCAAGGCCTTGGCCAAAAACCTTGAATGCGATTTCAGTCGCATTCAGTTCACGCCTGATCTTCTCCCGGCCGATGTGACGGGGACTGAGATTTATCATCAAACCGCAGAGGGGGCGGAATTTCGTTTCGACCCGGGACCGATTTTTGCCAACATTGTGTTGGCCGACGAGATCAACCGCGCACCGGCCAAAGTGCAGTCTGCACTATTGGAGGCGATGGAAGAACGGCAAGTGACCGTTGCCGGGACAACCCATGACATGGCTCCTCTTTTCATGGTTATGGCCACACAAAACCCTGTCGAACAGGAAGGCACTTATCCTCTGCCAGAAGCGCAGATGGACCGGTTTCTGATGCATGTGATGATCACCTATCCACCTGTTGAAGACGAGGTGAAGGTGATCCAACTCGTGCGCTCGGAAGAGGCCGCCAAGGCGCAGGCGGCAACTGCGAAGGATGAGGCGAAAAAGGAAAAGCCACCCAGTATCCCGCAGCAGTCAATCTTTGACGCCCGACGCGAGATTGTGGCTATTCATGTGTCTGATGCCATTGAGCGATACATGGCCGACCTCGTGAATGCGACGCGCATTCCGGCGTCTTTTGGTCCCGACTTGCCGCGCTGGATCGATATTGGGGCCAGCCCCCGTGCGTCGCTCGCGCTCGATAAGTGTTCGCGCACCCATGCATGGCTCAATCAGCGCGACTATGTTGATCCGCTGGATGTGCGGGCGATTGTCTCGGATGTGCTCCGTCACCGCCTGGGTCTAAGCTACGAGGCGCAGGGCGAAGGTGTGACACCGGATCAGGTAGTGGATGAGATCGTGGCCCAAGTGGCGCTTCCCTGACCGCGGCGATGCAGGACAGGGCCGCTCGCATACGCACGGGGACCTTACCCAGTACTGCTCCGGAGGCGGAGAGTGTAGATCAGCGGGTGTCCGTCAGTCTTGCACATCTGCGAGGTCTTGAAGGCCACGCAAAGAGCCTGACGTTTCTGCCGCGGCAACCGGCTCGCAGCGCCTTGAATGGTCGCCATACATCGCGCCTGCGGGGGCGGGGGCTCAATTTCGAAGAACTACGCGATTACCTGCCATCTGACGATGTTCGTGCGATCGACTGGAAAGTAACCGCTCGCACCGGGTCACCTCATGTGCGGGTCTTCACGGAAGAGCGCGACCGCCCGGCTCTCATCGTTGTAGATCAGCGGATGTCCATGTTTTTCGGGTCGCGCCTCAACATGAAGTCGGTGACCGCGGCTGAATGCGCTGCGCTCGCGGCGTTTCGCATCCTCGATCAGGGCGATCGGGTTGGTGGCATCGTCTTTGGCGACGAGGTGATCGCCGAAATTCGCCCGAAACGAAGCCGCGCTGCTCTGCATCAGTTTCTGGCGACGCTGGCCAAGGCAAACGGGCTTTTGGCTGCGGATGCGCCAGAAGTGATGCCGGTATCGATGAACAGCGTTCTTCAGTCGATCGCGCGCATTGCCCCGCGCAACCATCTGATCCTCGTTTTTAGCGATTTCGCGGAAAGCGACGACACTACGCGCAAACTGGTATCGGCGGTTTCTCGTCATAACGATTTGGTCCTCGGCCTGGTATCGGATCCATATGCCGACGCGTTGCCTCCCGACGCGCGGCTGGTGGTGTCGGACGGTCGACTGCAGATTCTGGCAGATACCTCTAGCGACGCAACGCGCACCGCCATTCGCGATATGGCGCAGGGGCGAATTGCTGAGATCATGGACTGGCAGAGAGCGCTTGGGGTCCCGATCCTGCCGCTCAGCACTGCGGAAGAGAGCTTGTCGCAGATGCGTCGTTTGATGGGGCTGCGTCCGCGATGAACCCGGAAGATACTAACGAAGGGCCGACAAACCTGGCCGATTTGATGGCGGAACTGATCCCACCGCCAGAGCCGGAGCCGATATCACTCTTGCCGCAGACCCTTGGGTGGCCGCTTTTGGCGATCATCCTGATCGTCGCGGTCGTGGTCTTTGGCCGCAGATACGTCAAGGCGAGGCGGGCGGAGGCCTATCGGGCTGCTGCCTTGACTGCGTTGGACGAGGCAGGGTCGGCATCTTTGGCCGTGGCGACGGTGCTGCGGCAAACCGCCTTGGCGGCCTATCCAAGATCGCAGGTTGCGGGGCTTTATGGGCAAGACTGGCTGGAGTTTCTAAAAGCGACTAGCAACGACAGCCGCTTTCTGGGCGACGCGGGGCAGGCGCTCGTCACAGCGCCTTATGCCGGGTCCGCAGCGCTGCCTGATGCGACGCTGGGGCTGGTACGTCATTGGATCAGGCGGCATGACAGGTCGGCGCTGTCATGATCTCGTTCGACGCCGCGTGGATACTTCTGTTTTTGCCTTTGCCTTGGATCGTCTGGCGCTACACGCGGCCGCATCGCGAAACCGTCTCGGCATTCCGTGTCCCGTTTTTCCGGCGCATCGCGCAGGTAACGAACCAGGAGCCACGTGCGGGGTCTGTCATCCTCAAGCGCGGCCGGCTTCAGGTCGGATCCGCTCTTGTCGTGTGGGTTTGTCTGGTTGCGGCGCTTGCTGGCCCGGAACGGGTTGGTGAGCCGATTGAGATCACAAAGGCTGCGCGCGATATGGTCTTGGCCATCGATATCTCGGGTTCAATGGACGAGGTTGACTTCAAAACGCCCGAGGGCGAGCAAATCCAGCGGTTCTCTGCCGTACAAGGTGTTGTCGCGGAGTTTGTCGCGGCGCGCGAAGATGACCGCGTTGCACTGATCGTTTTCGGCAGTCAGCCATATCTGCAAGCACCGCTGACCCAAGATCTGGACACGATCAATGAATTGCTGGCTCAGACTGATGTCGGAATGGCCGGTCCGCATACTGCGCTGGGGGACGCCATTGGCCTGTCCATCCGGACCTTTGAAGCCAGCGAGATTGAGGAGAGGGTTCTGATCCTTTTGTCGGACGGGTCCGACACGGCAAGCATCATGAGCCCGATAAATGCGGCGGAGATCGCCCGTCAGGAGGGAGTGCAGATTTACACAATCGCCGTGGGCGATCCCGAGGGCGACGGTGAAAATAAGGTCGATGTGGCGACGCTGGGCGAAATTGCCCGTCGTAGCGGCGGTGAGACGTTCTTTGCCAACGATGTCGATGCGCTGACCGTCGTTTACGAACGGATCGACGCACTCAATCCGCGGGAAGTAGAGACACTGTCTCACCGTCCTAGGAGGTCCTTAGCTTTTGTTCCGATGGCGGTTGCAGCGCTTGTTGGTCTGGTGACGCTACTTATCCTGCAGCTTCGAAGCCGGCGGAACGAAGAGGTCGCCTGATGGACGTTGGCTTGTTCATTGAGGCGTTT
This sequence comes from Pseudomonadota bacterium, assembly GCA_038747015.1. Classification (GTDB taxonomy): domain Bacteria; phylum Pseudomonadota; class Alphaproteobacteria; order Rhodobacterales; family Rhodobacteraceae; genus Shimia_B. Next base: position 67,947 of record JBCDKE010000005.1, on the reverse strand, counting down.
CATTTCCTGCGGCCATGGCTTTTGCTGCTGGTGCCGGTGGTGTTGCTGTTGTGGTGGTTCATCCGTGATCACGGCCAATCTAAGGTTGCGCAGGCGGATGGACTGGCTCCCCATCTGCGCGAAGCACTTACGTTGGGCCGCGTAAGTAAGCGACGGTTTCAACCCATAGATGGTGTGGTGGCAGGTCTGATCCTAGCCATTCTCGGCGCAGCTGGTCCGACGTGGTCGCGGGTTCCAGATCCTTTCCTCGCGCAGACTGCGCCTTTGGTTGTCGTACTCGAAGTTTCCTCTTCGATGGAGGGCACTGATATCGCGCCGTCGCGCCTGGAGCGAGGCAAACAGAAGATCCGCGACCTCCTCGAGCTCAGAGCGGGGGCCCGGACAGCGCTGGTTGCCTATGCAGGCTCCGCGCACCGCGTTGTCCCACTGTCCGAAGACGCCGATATCATGCTGCCCTATCTCGAAGGGCTCAGCACCGAAACCATGCCGAGCGATGGTAGCAACGCAGCGGCGGCACTTGAAATCGCCACCGAGATCCTGACGGGTGAAACCGCCCCCGGCGCAATCCTGTTCGTTCTCGACGGGATAGACACGGTCGATGTCCCCACCTTTGAGTCAGTTTCGGACGCCACGATCGCCTTTCTTGCAATGTTGCCCGATGGGCAACGGGACCAAGGTCTCGACCAGATGTCGGACATAACTGTGGTTCCGGTTCAACCGAGCGATACGGATGTGCGGCAATTGGATCGTGTGCTTAACACTGCGTTCAGACGTGCAATGCTGGAGGACGAGACGCAGCAATGGGATGATCGCGGGCGGTGGTTGGCGTTTCCTGCGGCGCTGCTGGCGTTGCTGTGGTTCCGTCGTGGTTGGACCATGAAATGGGCGATGATAGCGGCGCTTTCCATTGGATACTCCGCCCCGAATCGAGCGGCGGCTGACGGGGTCGCAGACTGGTTTTTTACCCCTGATCAACAGGGGTGGATCGCCTATCAGCGCAATGATTTTACGGCCGCCTCGGCGCTTTTCGTTGATCCACTGTGGAAAGGATATGCCTATTATCGCAACGCGCGATACCCTGAGGCCATCGACATCCTCACGCGGTTGGATACGGCACAGGCCCATTACATCCGCGGTCTGTCCCACCTACGAAACCGCCAATATCGAGAAGGCGTCCGAGCCTTCGAGCGGGTCCTCGAACTGGATCCTGACTATCCAGGCGCGGAGGAAAACCTCGAGACCGCGATCGAAATCGTAGCTTTTCTGGAAGAGATCCAGTCGCAATCCGACACAGGCGAAGACACGGGGATTGGCGCGGACGAAGTCGTCTTTGACAACGAAAGTGGGATGGGGACCGAGACCCAGATTGAGGCCGAAGAGGAGGGAGCGCCGGAAATCTTGTCGACGGATCAGTGGATGAACTCGGTTAACACCCAGACGGGTGACTTCTTGCGCCAGCGTTTTTTGTTGGAGGCTAACACAGACCCATGAGACGCATCCTCAAGACCATATCGCTGGCTTTTGCTTTGGTCGCTTGGGCGGGCTCTGCGGTCGCTCAGGAGGCAGAAGAGCCGTTAGTCGAAGTAGAGCTTGCGGAAAATGAAGTGATCCCTGGTCAACCCGTGATCCTACGTATCACGGTCTTGGTTCCGACTTGGCTGCCTCAGCCGGTCGCTTTCCCGACATTCGAAGCCCCGGACCTCATGGTCAAGCTTCCGGAAAGTTCGACCAACGCCACAAGTGAGACGATTGACGGGGAAACGTGGTCTGGGGTGAGCAGGGCATATCGGCTGTCCCCCATGGTGCCGGGAGCAATCGAAATACCGGCCCAGGAACTGACTATTTATTGGGCCGAACCTGGAAAAACGGAGCCGCTGGTGTCGCAAGTGGTCTTGGACCCCTTTACGCTTGTGGGCGTGGTCCCGGAAGGCGCTGAGAGCCTGGATCCCTTTCTGGCCGCAACCGGCCTGATCCTCACGCAAGAAATTTCGACCGAGGCCAGGACGCTCAGCGCGGGCGACAGCCTGATCCGGACGATAACTGTGGATGTCGATGGAACGTCTCCGCTTTTTGTCCCTGGCCTGCTTCCACCGCACCAGATCGAGGGCATCGCGAGCTACGCTGCGGAACCTGTAGTTACCGAAACGTCGGATCGTACATGGGTCTCTGGATCACGCGTGGAGAGCACAACACTCGTTGCAGAGAGCGGCGGGTCGGGCACTGTTCCGACTGTTGAGATCAGCTGGTTCAACATTGAAAGCGGTGAAATCGAGACAGCCGTGGCGGAGGGTTTTGAGCTGACCGTGGACGCGCCTGTTGTGCGAAACCTGCCCGAGATCGCGCCATGGGTTATCGCGGTAGTTGTCGTTGGCCTCGCGGTCGCAGCGGTTCTTGGCCGCTGGTTTTTGCGGTCTTTGTGGCCCCGTTTTGTTGCGTGGCGCGAAGAACGGCGTGCTGAACACCTCGCGTCAGAAGATTGGGCCTATAGGCAGCTCAAAGACGCTATCGCCCGCCGTGACTACCCCGAGTTTTCCCATGCGTTTTACGTCTGGGCAGCTCGTCTAACCTATCCGGGTGTGATTTCTTCGGTTGAGCTTGAAAGCGCGGTGCAAGATCTTGGTGCCAGCATCTACGGCAACGCGCATTCGGACCGTGCTGATGATCCTTGGAGGGACGTTGCAACGGCTTTGCAACTCACCCGAAAGCGGCATCTGGCGATGCTCAAGTCGGGAGCGCATTCAATGGACCAACTCCCTGGGCTCAATCCGCATTGACGTGGGCAATTGCCTGCGAACTGGTCTATCACACGCATTTTCTGGACTGACCTCACTGTAAGAAAGTGAAGATCTAGGTTGCGGCTAGTGCTGCATTTCGGCTGGTCGGAGGGTTCGCTACGACTTGCCGGATTGATACAGGGTTTAAGCACCTGTGACAGCGGGCCTGCAGCTTGGCGTCCCTATTTAGCTCCACTGCTCAACGAAGAGGTCGGCAACCGCCAGCTCGCGTGAGCCGCCCATTAGCAAGTTATCACGTTCAGATTGTGACAGAACGGCGCAACCTCGCGCTTTCCAGTTGCGAACGCATCGTTGCAAGTGCAATGAAATGCTGCGAGCGCAAAAGACACCGGCGCTCCTAATCTACCAAGCGGCGCGACGAGGCCGCATGACCCCGCCGCACTGCTTCCAATTCGACCAATGGAGGCGCCGATGCGTGCCAGTCTTTTCTCTAATCTTCCGCAATTACAGGCAGGGCGGGCCACCGCCGCAACTTTGGGCCTGATGACCGCCACGCTTGCTGCGAGCGCGGCCACGGCCCATGTGCGCTGGTTCGTCGATGCAGATGACGCGACGCTCGAGAGTTTTCCGAGCTATTCGTTCACGGACCCGGCCGTTTTGGCCTGGATCGTCATTGGCCTCGTGCTGATTTCCATCGCCGTTTTTCTGGATGGCAGGTTACCGAGCCCGCCGATTGTGTCCTCAAAGATCCGCCATGACGCCATGGAGCTGTTGCGGGTATTCACGGGGATCTCCTTCCTGCTCACGGCCTATGGGGGCGCGTTAATTGCGCCGCATCTGGTGGCCTATGGCGGCTTTGGGGTCGCGCTGCTGTTCTTGCAGGCAATCATCGGGATCATCCTGATTTCGAACCACCTCGTGCACCATGCCGCTTTGCTCATGGTCGTGCTCTTCTTCGGGACCATGCTGCAGTTCGGGTTTGTGGGCGCGTTTGAATACGTCAATGTCATCGGGATCGCGCTCTTCCTGTTCTTTAACCATGCGCCGAGCGAAGAGTTGCGGGCCAAGCTGAAGCCATATTCAGTGGATGTGCTACGCATTTTCACGGGGATCGCGCTGATTACGCTGGGGATCACCGAAAAGCTGGCCGGCGCGATGCTGGGGCAGGGTTTCATCGCGATCTTTGACTGGAACTTCATGCCGATGCTGGGCTTTGAGTGGTATACTGATCAGCTCTTTGTGCTGTCGGCAGGGGCCATGGAGGTGATCTTCGGGATCATTCTGGTGCTGGGCGTTATCACGCGGCTCAATATTCTTGTGGTGGCGATTTTCATGCTGACGTCGAACATTGTGTTTCTGCTCACCGGTGAAAACGAGAACGCGTTGCTGGAGCTGGTGGGGCATATGCCGATCATCGCGACGGCCATCATTTTGCTGCTTCTGGGCTATGGCCAGCGGATCAAGCTGAAGAACCCGACGCTGCGCCACGATCCCAGGGGCGGGCAGTCGGTGGCTGCTGAGTGAGGATGCGGGTGGCGGTCGGTGGGCCGCCATCCCTTTCCATGAATTGAGGAGGTTTCCATGAATGAGGAAACTGGCATGCAGGGCGGTTTGATCAGACCCGGTGGGCGGTTGCCCGAGATCAGGATCGCGTACGCGATCTACTGGACGGTTTGCGCGGTCTTTGCGGGCATGTTGCTGGCGCCTCTGGTTCTCCCCGAGGCGCCGCCAATGGACGACCATGCTGGCCACTACATGCATGATCACTCCATGGCGCACGGGTTGCTCGACTCTGAAAGCGCCACCCCGCCGCGCGTGGAGCTGAAGGTGGTCAAGGACGCCTCTGCGGGGTGGAATGTCGAGGTGCTCACCGAGAATTTCGAGTTCACGCCCAAGGCGGTGAACAGACCAGCTCGCGAGGGCACTGGCCATGGGCATATCTTTGTGAACGGGGAAAAGCAGGCGCGGCTTTACGGGCCGCATTTCCACCTCTCAGAGCTGCCGCCCGGGCGCCATGTGGTTGTGGTGACGCTGAACGCCAACAACCACGATACCTGGGCCGTGAACGGCGCGGAAGTATCTGCGCAGGTCGAGATTTTGCAGCCTTAGTCGGGCTACTTTGCAAGTGAAGGGGCGCGGCCCGGGAAACCGGGTTGCGCCCTTTGTCTGTTGCCCATACACGGCCCCATCTTAAACGACCGCCGCGGACGCCTCTGCGGCGCCAATGCAATGGATAGGACGACATGCAGGTCACCGAAACTCTCAAAGACGGTCTGAAACGCGGCTACAAGATCAACCTTCCTGCGAGCGAGCTGGAAGAGAAGGTCACCGAGAAGCTGAAAGAAGCGCAGCCTGACATCGAAATGAAAGGCTTTCGCAAGGGCAAGGTGCCGCTGGCGCTGCTGAAAAAGCAGTTCGGCGACCGGGTGCTCGGCGAGGCGCTGCAGGAGACCATCGACGGGGCCATGGCCTCGCATTTCGAGGAAAGCGGCGAGAAGCCCGCGATGCAGCCCGACGTCAAGATGACCGACGAAGGCTGGAAGCCGGGCGACGATGTCGAGGTCGAGATGTCTTACGAGGCGCTGCCTGAGATCCCCGAGGTCGATCTGAAGGGCATCAAGCTGGAAAAGCTGGTCGCCAAGGCAGACGATGCGGCCATCGACGAGGCGCTGGGTTCGCTGGCGGAGAACGCGCAGAACTTTGAAGATCGCAAGAAGAACGCGAAATCCAAAGACGGCGACCAGGTGACAATCGATTTCCTGGGTAAGGTTGACGGCGAAGCCTTCGAAGGTGGCGCGGCCGAGGATTACCCGCTGGTGCTGGGCTCGAACTCCTTCATTCCAGGTTTCGAAGAGCAGCTCGTAGGCGTGAAAGCCGGTGAAGAGAAAGACGTCGAGGTGTCTTTCCCAGAAGATTACCAGGCCGAGCATCTGGCCGGTAAGGCGGCTGTGTTCACCTGCACGGTGAAGGCCGTGAAGGAACCGAAGCCTGCCGAGATCAACGACGATCTGGCCAAGCAGTTCGGGGCAGAAGACCTCGAAGGGCTGAAGGGTCAGGTTCGTGACCGTCTAGAAGCGGAATACTCTGGCGCGGCGCGCGCGGTGCAGAAGCGTGGGCTACTCGATGCCCTCGACAAGAAAGTGAGCTTTGAGCTGCCGCCGTCGCTGGTGAGCGCCGAGGCGGGCCAGATCGCGCATCAGCTGTGGCACGAGGAAAATGCGGAGGTGGAAGGCCACGACCACCCGGATATCGAGCCCACGGACGAGCACAACAAGCTGGCTGAGCGCCGCGTGCGTCTGGGTCTGCTGCTGGCAGAACTGGGCCGCAAGGCCGAGGTCGAGGTGTCTGACGCCGAGATGACGCAGGCGATCATGAACGCCGCCCGTCAGTATCCGGGCCAGGAGCGCCAGTTCTTTGAATTCGTTCAGCAGAACCAGCAGATGCAGCAGCAGCTGCGCGCGCCTTTGTTCGAAGACAAGGTCGTCGACTATGTCTTTGAGCTGGCCGAGGTGAGCGAGAAGGAAGTGTCTAAGGACGATCTTCAGAAAGCCGTTGAGGCGCTGGAAGAAGAGTAAGGTCTGGATAGGGCGGGGCGGACGCTGTTTGCCTGACGGCAAATTCGCCCAGGGTCCAATCGGGCCACCTTCCTTTAGGATTGCAAAAGCCCGCGCGATTGTGCGGGCTTTTTCTTTATCCGGGGCGCAGACCGGTTTCGACGAGCATGCCCCGGCGTTTGGCCTCGAAATAGTAGCCGCGGGCGTACCAGCTAATGGCCGTGGCCTGATCGCCGTCTGAGAGGAGCCACGCGCCGCGCAGGTATTTCAGGGCAAACTCCAGATTAGTGTCGGCGTCGAGGAGGTCGTCGGGGCTGCCGCGAAAGCCCATGGTGCGGGCGGTTTCGGGCAGGATCTGGAGGAGGCCGTAATAGGGCCCGTTGCGCGCCCAGGGGCGGTGGGTGCTTTCACGGATCGCGAGACGATGAACGAGGCTGCGGGGCAGCTCGTAATGGTCGGCCCAGAAGTTGATCTGTTGGCGCAGTTCGGGCGTCTCATTGGGGTATAGCGGAGGCTCGGGCAGGGAAGCAGTCTGCTCGGGTCCGGCTGAGCAGGCGGCAAGAAACGCGATGAGGGAGGCGAGGGCGAGGAGGCGGGCCATGGGCTGCTCGTGTGCTGTTTTCGGCAGGATAGACCGGGTGGAGACGGTGAGCAGGGGGTAATTTGGCGAGCGGCGGGTTGATGCCTATGGGCGCAAAAGAAAAACGCCGCCCCGGTCTGGAGCGGCGTTTCTGATTTCGGCGTAGGGTTGCGCACTGCGCACCGTACGATTTACTCCTCGTCGGAGGCCTCTTCGGCCGGCGCGTCGTCGCCGCGGGGGGCGAGGTCGTCGTCGTCGGCTGCGGCGGAACCGATATCGTCGAAGAGTTCGGCGATTTCGAATTCTGCTTCGGCTTCCTCCTCGGCGGCGAGTTCCTGAATGGACTTGCCGGAGGCCTGAAGTTCAGCTTCTTCGGTGGAACGGGCGACGTTCAGCGTGATCGTGGCGTCCACCTCGGGGTGGAGTTGCACGGTCAGGTCGTGGAGACCCAGCTCTTTGATCGGCGCCTGCAGAGCGACCTGCTTTTTGTCGACGGTGAAGCCAGCCTCGGTGGCGGCTTCGGCCGCGTCGCGGGGCGTCACGGAGCCATAGAGCGAACCTGCATCAGATGCCGAGCGGATCACGACGAACTGTTCGCCGTCGAGCTTGGCTGCGAGGCTTTCGGCCTCTGTCTTGGTTTCGAGGTTGCGGGCTTCGAGTTGCGCTTTTTCTGCTTCGAAACGGGCTTTGTTGGCCTCGTTTGCGCGCAGCGCTTTGCCGGTGGGGATCAGAAAGTTGCGCGCGTAGCCTTCCTTGACGGAGACGACTTCGCCCATCTGACCCAGTTTGGCGACGCGTTCGAGTAGGATGATGTCCATGGAAATCTCTCCTTACTTCACGGCGTAGGGCAGAAGCGCGAGGAAGCGGGCGCGCTTGATTGCACGGGCCAGTTCACGCTGCTTTTTAGCCGAAACGGCGGTGATGCGGGACGGAACGATCTTGCCGCGCTCAGAGATGTAGCGCTGCAGGAGACGGGTGTCCTTGTAGTCGATCTTGGGCGCGTTCTCACCGGAGAACGGGCAAACCTTGCGACGGCGGAAGAATGGTTTTGCTGCCATTGGTCAGATTCCTCTTCTTTAATCGCGGTCCCGACGAGGGCGGTCACCCCGGTCGCGATCGTCACGTTTCTGCATCTGGATGGAGGGGCCTTCGGCGTGCTCGTCCACTTTGATCGTCAGCACGCGCATGACGTCGTCGTGGAGGCGCATCAGGCGCTCCATTTCCTGAACGGCAGGGGCGGGTGCGTCGGTTTTCAGGAACGCGTAGTGACCCTTGCGGTTCTTGTTGATCTTGTAGGCCATCGTTTTGACGCCCCAGTACTCGTTTTCGACGAGTTTGCCGCCGTTATCGGACAGCACGGTGCCAAAATGTTCGATGAGGGACTCAGCTTGCGCGGAGGACAGGTCCTGGCGCGAGATGAAAACATGCTCGTAAAGCGGCATGACTTCTCCAATTTTTCGAAGCGACTTCAAAGTGCTACGTGACACACCGCGGGTAGCACACGAGAGGATCGCCGGTTGATCAGGGATCGCGGATGGCGCGTCATGACATAGCCTTGGGCATTGCGCAAGCCCGCCGCAATCCTGCCGCCTTCGCCCGGTTATCTTTGCATCATGAACAGTTTGGTGGAGCGGCCATACTAGGCCGCATTGGGAGAGTAAAATGTCGGATTATCAGGCTCGGGGTAAAGATTTTGAGGGGTTGCGTGTGGATGCGCTTGCATGGGGATACCGTATGTATGCGCGTGCCGGGGCTGATGGTCATGCAAGTTTTATCCGCTTAGTCCAGGCATTGTTTGCTGTGGCTGCGATGGCTGCGGCACTGTCGCTATGGCTTACGCCGGGGTCGAGCTATGGGCTCGATCTTGCGGCGATGAAGGCCGGTGTCACGGTGGGTTTGCTGATGGTGGCGGCAGTCTTTTGGCGCAACAGCCAGGAAATTGGTGGCCGCGAGGTGCATCTTGATCTCGAAGGGCGTGAAGTACGGATCGTAGTGAACCGTGATGGCGACACACGGGTTTTGCGTCGCTATCGTTTTGACGACCTCGGGTCGATGGAGATCATAGATGACGCGTTGCACCTGTTTACAAAGAGCGGCGACAGAGTTGCGGTGGTAGATTTGGATCCCGGCGATGTGGCGCGTTTGACGGCCTAAACAGCGCTGGCGGATTTCCGCCAGATTGGGCAGCCTGCGCGGACATACACACAATCTGTTGAGGTGGGTGAAATTGTCGTGGGGCTCTCGAGTGCCATATCAGTCCTTTACGAAACGACTGGAGACCTGCCATGAAATCACTCGCTCTTGCCACCGCTTTTACCGCGCTCACCTCTGGTGTTGCCTTTGCTGACGCTGAAGCGTTTGCCTTTGACCCGACGCATTCTGCCATCAAGTTCAGCTGGAACCATGGCGGGTTTTCAAGCACCTTCGGGATGTTTTTTGAGGTAAATGGCACGCTAAACCTGGATGCTGATGACCCCGCGAATTCCAGCGTAACGGCCTCTGTCCCGCTGGGCAGCATGTTGGTTGACCCCACGCTTAAAGGGCATCTGGGCGGCGACCGCTGGTTCGGTGGCTTTGACGGCAAGATGGTTGAGTTCGCCTCCACCAGCGTCGAGATGACCGGCGACGAGACCGCGAAGGTTACGGGCGATCTGACAATCAATGGGATGACCAAAGAGGTGGTTCTGGACGCGTCGCTGAACACGCTGGGTGACGGCCCGCGCGGTGGTACCGTCGCTGGTTTTGACGCCACCACCACGATTTTGCGTTCCGACTATGGCGTGGGCGCGTTCGCGCCATTCGTAGCGGACGAGGTGTCGGTCGAGATTTCGATCGAGGCATCACCAGCGTCCTAAGCGCGGTACACCCTCACAATTATAGAAGGGCGCTTTTCGGAGCGCCCTTTTATCGTTCTGGAGTTCAGGAGTTGCCGGGCTCGGGCGCAGTAGTTGCGGTGAGATCGATCATGACTTCGACGCCGAAACCAACGCTGCTTTCATCCGGCATAGACTCACCCACGTTGAAATCGAGCCGTTGCAGCGTGACTGCGCCGGTGGCCTGGGCTGTATCGCCGTCGAGCGCCAGATCGAAGGGGAGCGCAAGGGGGGTTTCAGCCCCCTTGATGCTGATCGAGCCGCGGAGCTCGTAGCTGTCGCCGGTGGCCACAATGTCGCCGGCCACTGTGGCGGTAGCGAAAGCCTCGGCGTCCAGAAAATCTGGGCTGAGCGCGTCGGGAGTGACGTTGCCCAGCGTCAGGGAGCCGATGGCGACGGTGACGTCCGCCGCGCCCTTCACGTCGCCTGCTGCGTCGGGATCGAAGGTGATCGCGGCGGTCCAGTCAGCGAATTCGCCGGTGACGTCAGAGCCGAACTGGTCGACGGTGATTTGCAATGTGCCTTCGGTGACGCGCCAGTCGGAGGCGACCTCTTCCAATGCGGGAGTGTCGATCCCGCCACCGTGGATGGGTTGCAGGGCGGCCGCAGTGCCCACGGCGGTGAAAATAACGGCGGCGGTCACGGCGGGAAGCGCGGTGTGGCGTTCGGGCACGACGTCGGGAAGTTCGGGCAGGCCGAACCACATGCGCACCAGCGTGGCGTCCTTGTCCCAGAAGTGGTGTTTCAGCGCGCCGGCGATGTGGAGAAAGAGCGACCCCACCATGACGCGTTCAAAGAACTTGTGGGTCGTCGCAAACCGTTCAGCGAGTTCCGGATCATTGGGAATGAACGGAAGCTCCTGCCCAAATGGCCATTTGATCGGTGCAAACCCCTCGGTGGCGGCATGCGTCATCCACCCGGTGAGCGGAACCAGCACGAGGGAGGCATATAGCGCCCAGTGCACGACCTGCGCCAGAAAGCTCTGCACGCCGTGGTCGTCACCGATCATGCCCGGCTTGGGTTGGGATATTGCCCAAGCGATCCGCAGGAGGGCGGTGAAGAAGATCGTCAGACCGATGGTCTTGTGGATGGAGTAGAGACGGATTTTCCATTCTAGGCTGGTGGGGTCTGTGGTCGGCAGTTCGTGGGCAGTCACGCCGGTGGCGATGACCGACACGATGAGGAGGGCCGTGAGCCAGTGGAATACTTTGGTTACCGTGCCGTAGCTGGTGGCTGTGTTCGTAAGGGACATCTAGCTGCCAATCATCTGCTTGGCCTTAAAGATAGAGCGGTGACCGCCAGTGCCTAGCCCCAAGCTGCGCACAGACCCTTTGCATTCTTGCCCCTGCGCGCTATCGAACCCAGCAACGAGCAGGAGGACAATGAATGCGCGCATGGGTATTTCCGGGCCAGGGCGCCCAAGCCATCGGAATGGGAAAGGCGCTGGCCGATGCCTATCCGGCGGCGCAGGCGGTTTTCGACGAGGTGGACGAGGCTTTGGGAGAAAAGCTGTCGGCGCTCATCTGGGAGGGTGAGGCGGATCAGCTGACGCTGACGGCCAATGCGCAGCCCGCGTTGATGGCGACCTCGCTGGCGGCTGTGCGGGCTCTGGAGGCCGAGGGCTTTGCGGTGTCTGACGCGGCCTATGTGGCGGGGCATTCGCTGGGCGAGTATTCGGCGCTGGCGGCTGCTAGCGCGATTTCTGTGGCTGACACGGCGCGTCTGCTTCGCACCCGTGGGCAGGCCATGCAGGAAGCTGTTCCGGTGGGCGTTGGGGCCATGGCGGCCTTGCTCGGTCTCGACTTCGAGACAGCGAGCGCGGTGGCTGCCGAGGCGGCAGAAGGCCAGGTATGCCAGGCTGCCAATGACAATGATCCCGGCCAGGTTGTCGTCTCGGGCGACAAGGCCGCCGTTGAGCGCGCGGTTGAGATTGCCAAGGGCAAGGGGGCCAAGCGCGCCGTGATGTTGCCGGTATCGGCACCCTTCCACTGTGCGTTGATGGAGCCTGCTGCGCGGGTCATGGCCGAAGCGCTGGGCGGCGTCGAGATCGCAGCACCCGTGGTGCCGGTAGTAGCCAATGTCCGTGCGGAGGCTGTGAGCGATCCTGCGCTGATCCGCGCGCTGCTGGTTGAGCAGGTGACCGGGTCGGTCCGTTGGCGCGGGAGCGTGGCCTGGATGGCCGGGCAGGGCGTTGCAGAGATTTGGGAAGTCGGCGCAGGCAAGGCGCTGAGCGGGATGATCCGGCGCATCGACCGGTCCATCGCAAGCCAAGCCGTCGGGACACCCGACGACATCGCCGCAGTAAAAGGGAACTGAGATGTTTGATCTGACGGGAAAGACCGCGCTGGTAACGGGCGCATCGGGTGGGATCGGTGGATCCATCGCCAAGGCGCTGCACGGCGCCGGGGCCACGGTGGGTCTGAGCGGCACGCGGGTTGAGCCGCTGGAAGCATTGGCGGCCGAGCTGGGCGAGCGCGCCCATGTGTTGCCCTGCAACCTGAGCGATGCCGAAGCGGTCACGGCGCTGCCCAAGCAGGCGGTGGAGGCCATGGGATCGCTCGACATCCTGGTGAACAACGCAGGCGTCACTCGCGACAATCTGTTCATGCGGATGTCCGATGACGAATGGGCGAGCGTCATCGACGTGAACCTGACCTCGACGATGCGGCTCTGCAAAGGCGTGTTGCGCGGGATGATGAAGGCCCGTTGGGGACGCATTATCAATATCAGCTCGATCGTGGGTGCCACGGGCAATCCAGGGCAGGGCAACTATGCGGCGTCCAAAGCGGGCATGGTGGGCATGTCAAAATCGCTGGCCTACGAAGTGGCGAGCCGAGGGATCACAGTGAACTGCGTGGCCCCGGGCATGATTGAGACGGCAATGACCGACAAACTGAACGATGATCAGCGTGCTGGAATCCTGGGACAGATTCCCGCTGGACGCATGGGCCAAGCCGATGAAATCGCCTCTGGCGTGCTCTATTTGGCGAGCCAGGAGGCCGGTTATGTGACCGGAACGGTTCTGCATATCAATGGCGGCATGGCGATGCTCTGATCTAAAAAGGTAGGGTTTTCCTTACCTTACGGGCATTGAAAGCACATGGAAGAATTCGCATTTGACCCACCACGGGTGAGGTGGGACAAATCATTTGCCAATGCTTGAGCCTGTGATATTAGGCGGCGCAGTTTCCGCCGGGTTCCCTGAGCGCTTGCGTAGGAACTCGAACCGCGTGGTAAGACACGCCACTTAGAATAACGGCCCGCGTGGCCACGGACCTATGAGGATCGGATCATGAGCGACGTCGCAGATCGCGTTAAGAAAATTGTTGTTGAGCACCTGGGTGTGGACGAAGGCAAGGTCGCGGATAACGCTTCCTTCATTGATGACCTCGGCGCAGACAGCCTCGACACCGTCGAGCTCGTGATGGCGTTCGAAGAAGAGTTCGGCATCGAGATCCCTGATGACGCAGCCGAAACGATCCAGACTTTCGGCGATGCGGTCAAGTTCATCTCTGAAGCGGCCTAATCGGTCTTCCAGAGTTTCGAATGCGGCGTCCTTCGGGGCGCCGTTTTCTTTTGGGCGGGCTTGCGCTGGTGGATCTGTGCGGTCTTGAGGGGCCGCTAAGCTGCGCGTAAAAGGGCGTTAACGAAAAGAAGGAGGCGTGGGCATGCGTCGGGTAGTTGTCACTGGACTTGGGATGGTCACGCCGATGGCCGATGGGGTGGACGCCACGTGGCGCCGGATCCTCGCGGGCGAAAGTGGCGCTGGCAACATCACCCGTTTCGATGCGTCGCATCTGATGACGACTTATGCTTGCGAAATTCCTGTCGAAGGCGAAGACGCATTTGACGCTGACACTTACATGGAGCCGAAAGAGCGTCGGAAGGTGGATGATTTCATCCTCTACGGGATGGCGGCGGCCGTTCAGGCCGTGGAGGACTCCGGCTGGGTTGCCAAAACGACCGAAGATCAGGAGCGCACTGGCGTTATGATCGGGTCAGGTATCGGCGGTTTGTCAACGATCGCAGATACATCCTTGCTGCTAAGAGATCGCGGGCCGCGGCGGGTGTCACCGTTCTTTATCCCCTCGGCGCTGATCAATCTGGTGAGCGGCCAGGTGTCGATCCGATTTGGATTCAAGGGGCCGAACCACGCGGTGGTGACGGCCTGTTCTACCGGTGCCCATGCCATTGGTGACGCGGCGCGCCTGATTGCGCTCGACGATGCGGATATCATGGTGGCCGGTGGCGCCGAGAATCCGATTTGCGAGATCGGCATTGCAGGGTTCAACGCGTGCAAGGCGCTGTCCACAAAGCGAGGGAATGACCCGCAGGCGGCAAGCCGTCCTTATGACGCGGATCGCGATGGGTTCGTTATGGGTGAAGGCGCAGGTGTCGTCGTGCTGGAAGAATACGAGCACGCCAAGGCACGTGGGGCCAAGATCTATGCCGAGGTCTGTGGATACGGGCTCTCGGGCGACGCCTATCACATCACTGCCCCGTCCGAGGACGGTGAGGGCGGTGGCCGGTCCATGGCCGCCGCGATCAAGCGCGCGGGCATCGCGGCCGGTGACGTCGACTACATCAATGCGCACGGCACCTCGACGATGGCCGACACGATCGAGCTGGGCGCGGTTGAGCGCATGATGGGCGAGGCGGCGAGCACGGTAACGATGTCGTCGACGAAATCCGCCACCGGGCACCTGCTCGGCGCGGCGGGGGCCATTGAGGCGATTTTCTCGATCCTTGCGATCCGGGATCAGGTGGCGCCGCCGACGATCAATCTAGACACCCCGGCCGTTGAAACAGCGATCGATCTGGCGCCCAACGCCAAGGTCGAGCGCGAGATCAACTATGCGCTTTCGAACTCCTTTGGGTTCGGGGGCACCAATGCCAGCGTGATCTTCGGGAAAGTCTGATCCATGTGGCGACACATCGCGTCCAATGCGCTGTCCTTTTTTGTTGTCGTGCTATTCCTCCTCGGCGGAGTGATCCTCTGGGGGATCAGTCAGTATGACGCCGAAGGGCCGCTGAGCCGCGCAATTTGTCTGAAAGTGTCTCCGGGATCGAACATGACTCGTGTGGCCAACCAATTGGTTGATGAGGGCGCGATTTCGAGCCGGGCAATTTTCCGCATGGGCGCAGACTATTCCGAGAAAGCCCCGCAGCTGAAAGCGGGCTCGTTCCTGATCGACGAAGGCGCGTCCATGGCGCAAATCGTGGATGCGGTGACGGCGAGCGGGCAGAGTACCTGTGGCACCGAAGTGGTCTACCGCGTGGGTGTGAACCGCATGAGTGTGCAGGTGCGCGAGCTTGATCCCGAGACCAACCGTTTTGTGGAGCGCGCGGTTTTTCAGCCGGCCGAGGATGAGGTGTCCGAGGCCTATACAAATGCAAAGGAAGGGCCGGATACGCGCTATCGCATCGCCATTGCAGAGGGCGTGACTAGTTGGCAGATCGTAACCGCTCTGCGGGACATCGACGTTTTGAGCGGTGCCATTGCAGAAATCCCGGATGAAGGCGCGTTAGCGCCTGACAGCTATGAGGTGAGCCCGCAGGACGCGCGAGGTGATCTGGTTGCGGACATGGCCGAGGCACAGGAAGCGCGACTGGCTGAGGCCTGGGAGAACCGCGAGGACGGGTTGCCCTATGCCACGCCGGAAGAAGCGCTGATCATGGCCTCGATCATCGAGAAGGAAACCGGCCAGCCCGAAGAACGCGGGCAAGTGGCATCGGTGTTTGTGAACCGCCTGGAACGGGGCATGCGCCTGCAGACGGACCCCACCGTGATCTATGGGATCACGCGAGGCGAAGGCGTGTTGGGTCGTGGGCTGCGGCAGAGCGAGCTTAGGCGTGAGACGCCGTGGAACACCTATGTCATAGACGGGCTGCCGCCGACCCCGATCGCCAATCCAGGCGAGGCCAGCATAGAGGCAGCACTCAATCCCGACGAGACGGATTTCATATTCTTTGTGGCTGATGGGACCGGCGGGCATGCGTTTGCTACCAACCTGACTGATCACAACGCGAATGTGGCGAAATGGCGGGCCATTGAGGCCGAGCGTTCCAACAACTAGCTGTAAGTCTCTGGGAGAATTTACTTTTTCTTAATGTGACCGTGCGGTGCTCGCGCTTTCTCAAAAAGAGAAATCTTGACTTTGCGAACGCCCTAAAGTAGAAAAAGGTCAAGCTAGGGGAAGTGGGCAAGCGGCCTGGGGATCAAAATCCCTGTGGCCGTTTTTTCGTTTCTGCTCGTGCCGGACAGCATGAGAGGCGAAGCCATATGGCAAAATTTGACCCCTCACTTACGAGGGGAAGTGACGACCCGCGTCAGGTCCATTTGGGCATGATGTTGGACCGCTACGTCGCGGAAATCGAACACATCATTGGACGGTTGGCGAAGGGGGAGTTCGCCGAGGTGGCGCAGCTACCGAAACTGAAGCGCGAGCTGATGTCGGTTGCAAAACAGCTGCGCGATGCGGAGATCGAGATTGACGAGCACGAACGAAACAAAAGCCGCCGCAGCAACGCTGCAGGGGGCCCCATTGACATGGATGCAGCACGGGACGCTATTCGGAGCCGACTTGATTGCCTCCGAGACGCCCGAGACGCAGGAGGAGTTTCTGAAGGGACTGAGTGATCTGGAGATCGAGGCCTTGCCTTGGCTCTGGGAATTCTGGGCCCACGAGCATCAGGTGCCGCCCGCGGGAGCGTGGCGATCCTGGGTCATTTTGGGCGGCCGCGGTGCGGGCAAGACCCGAGCCGGGGCCGAGTGGATCCGGTCGGAGGTGGAGGGATCGCTTCCGACAGACCCGGGTCGGCGCAAGCATGTGGCCCTGATCGCTGAAACCTATGACCAGGCGCGGGACGTGATGGTTTTCGGGGAAAGCGGGATTTTGGCTTGTTCGCCGCCTGACCGCCGCCCGGAATGGTTGTCCGGGAGGCGCAAGCTGGTTTGGCCGAACGGGGCGGAGGCCACGTGTTTTTCGGCATCAGATCCCGAAGCGTTGCGCGGGCCACAGTTCGACTGCGCCTGGGCCGACGAGCTAGGTTGCGCGGCGATTGATAAGGGAACCAATCAGCCGAACAAGTTTCTCGATCCAAAGTCGTCAGAGTCCAGCATTCCGTGGTACTCAAATGGCCTGCGTGATCCCCTGATACAGCTGCAATACTTGCGCGCGATGTTTGAGTACTGGGGCAATGTTGAGAATAACCCAGTGTCGGAGATCTATGACGCACCCATGGTTGATATGGCCCATGCACATGTTTGGGCTTGGGATGCGCGTCCCTATCCGGCCTTTCCGGCGCGTGACGATGTTTGGGCCGATGCTGATAACTACGATCGGGGGCATTGGATTACAGGGCGTGCAACAGGGCGCAACCTAGGCGACGTCGTCGCAGAGATTTGCGAGCGCTCGGGCGTCAGCAAATACGATGTGAGCAACCTGCATGGATTTGTCCGGGGCTATCAACTCGACGACGTGAGCGATGCCCGCGCGGCCATTCAGCCCCTTATGCTGGCCTATGGCTTTGATGTTGCCGAACGGGATGGGATGCTCAGGTTCTTTAATCGAACCGGGGTGAGCGGTACCGAGATTAACGAAGAACATCTTGTGAGACCGGACAACGATACGCCGAGCCTCACACGTGAACGTGCCGCTGCCGCGGAGATCTCGGGCCGTGTTCAGCTCACTTTCGTCGATGGCGATGGTGAGTTTGGGGTTGCTGCCGTAGAGGCCGTATTCCCGGATGGTGCCTCGGACACGATGACGAGCTCAGACCTGACCCTAGCGCTTACGCGAAGCGAGGCGCGGGTCATTGCTGAGCGCTGGCTCATGGAGTCCTTGCTTGCACGAGACACGGCGCAGCTTGTTTTGCCGCCGTCAATGAACCACATCGGGGTCGGCGACGTTGTCGCTGTTCCCGAAGCCGGCGGGGTTGCACGATACCGCATAGACCGCATCGAAGACACCGAATTGCGGCGCGCTGACGCCGTTCGAGTGGAACCAGGGGTGTACGAGCAAGCCTCGGATCTTGAGAGTGCCTTACCGTCGACTGAATTTGTGCCGCCGTTGCCGGTATATTCAGTCTTCATGGACCTGCCGCTTATGGCAGGCGAAGAGATCGAACATGCACCTCACATAGCCGCAACTTCCGATAAGTGGCCGGGCGGAGTGGCCGTCTATTCCTCGGTATCCGGCGCTGAATATGGTTTGTTGGAACTGATACCAGCACCGTCAATCTTGGGCGAAGTTCTTGAGCCCCTTGGATTGGGGCCTTGCGCTGTGTTGGACAGAGCCAACACAGCGCAAGTACGCCTCACGCGTGGGACCTTGAGTTCAATAACGGACGCAGCGCTATTGGCTGGCGGTAATTTGGCGGCGATAGGAGATGGATCGCCCGAGAACTGGGAGCTTATCCAATTCCAAAACGCATCACTAATCGGCGAGGACACTTGGGAACTGTCAGGGTTGCTGCGAGGGCAGGCTGGCTCAGCTTCGGTAATATCTGAAGAATGGCCCTCGGGGTCTGTCTTTGTGCTGTTGGATGGCACACCGCAACAACTGCAGTTGCCGTCCTCGAGCCGGAACGTTTCGCAGACCTATCGCATAGGACCGAGCGATCGAACACTAGATGATGCATCGTATACCGAGAAAGTGGCAGCATTTCGAGGTATCGGCCTTAAACCATTCGCACCTGTGCATCTAGCTGCGCGGGAAGCCGGAGGCGACCAAATCGTCAGCTGGATCCGCCAGACACGTATAGACGGCGATATTTGGGATGTGCCGGAGGTGCCCCTAGGTGAGACGAGCGAGGCATACCGTATTCGGATCGTCCAAGGTGAGATACTGGTACGCGAAGAGACTGTGTCGTCACCCGAGTGGACCTATAGCGCCGAGCTACGCGCTGAGGATGCGTTGACAGGTTCCTACGAGATTCGGATCGCGCAAATATCTGAAAAGTTTGGCGCAGGTTCAGAAGGGGTGATCTCCTTGGATTAACCGCGCTGGCAGTCGAGACAGAGCCGGATAGTGGGGTCGAACGACAAACGCACGTCTTCAATTGCTTCTTCACAATCCGCGCAAAACCCGTATTCACCCGCCTCAAGTCGCTGCAAGGCTGCTTCGATTGCTCGTAGACGTTTGCCGCGTCGCGATGATTGGGCGTTGGCCATGGCTTGCGACTGAAGCGCGTCCATCCGCGACAAGCGGCCAACCGACTGTTGATCCAGCATTACCGTTTCACGACCTTGGGCGCCCAGTTTTTCGGCGGCGGCCAGGTCTTCCAGCTCTGCCAGAAGGGCATCATGATACTTTGTGAAGGAACTCATCAAACGTGTTTTTGGTCATTTAAGTTTGCAGCTGACACCCTATCTTGTGTATGCCCGCACGCAAGCCAGGGAGAAAGATATGGCTGTCGTAGACAAAACACTCGCAGCATTTGACCCGGTCTGGGCGCGGATCACGGAAGATGGTGAAGCGGCCATACGGGCGGAACCCGTCCTTGGCGGCTTGGTTCATTCCAGCATCTTGCACCACGGCTCACTACAGCACGCGCTCGCCTATCGTATTTCGCTCAAACTGGCATCCGGCGAGATGTCGGAGCAGATCCTTCGCGAGATTGCCGACGAAGCCTATGAGGCTGCGCCTGAAATTGGCGAGGCAGCACGCGCTGACCTCGTCGCTGTTTTTGAGCGCGATCCTGCTTGCCACCGAATGATCCAGCCTATGCTGTATTTCAAAGGTTTTCAGGCCATCCAGGCTTACCGCGTTGGGCATTGGCTGTGGACCGAGGGGCGCAAGGATCTTGCCTATTTTGTGCAAGCGCGCGTGTCGGAGGTTTTTGGCATCGATATCCATCCCGCCGCTCGCATCGGTAAAGGGATCATGATCGACCATGCGCATTCCATAGTGATCGGGGAAACCGCTGTCGTCGGCGACAACGTTTCAATGCTGCATTCCGTGACCCTGGGGGGCACCGGCAAAGAAGACGACGATCGTCACCCGAAAATTGGCGATGGCGTCATGATCGGGGCAGGCGCGAAAGTGCTGGGCAACATAGAGGTTGGCCACTGCAGCCGCATCGCCGCCGGGTCGGTGGTGCTGCACGAAATTCCGCCATGCAAAACGGTAGCGGGTGTTCCCGCGAAAATCGTTGGAGAGGCAGGCTGCGATCAGCCGTCGATCCTGATGGATCAGTTACTGAGGTCCGCCGGACCGGACACGGATTAAAAATACGTCCCTAGGACTGTTCAAAGCCTCCCCATAACGGGGAGGCTTTTTTTGTTATGCGAGCATGGACAGCGGGTTTTCGAGGTTATCCACGATGGCCTGAAGGAACTCTGCACCGAGGGCCCCGTCGATCACCCGGTGATCAACGGACAGCGTAACCGACATTACAGTGGCGACGCTGACATTGCCGTCATCATCGATGACCGGCCGCTTTTTGCCCGCGCCTACAGCGAGGATCGACCCGTGCGGTGGGTTGATCACGGCGTCGAAGTTGTCGATGCCGAACATGCCCAAGTTGGAGATCGCGAAGCTGCCGCCCTGATACTCATGGGGTGCGAGCTTGCGGTCGCGGGCGCGGCCAGCGAGGTCCTTCATCTCGGCCGACAGGGCCGAAAGCGACTTCATATGCGCGTCCTTCAGGACCGGCGTGAAGAGGCCGCCCTCGATTGCGACCGCAACGGCCACGTCGGAGGGCTTCAGCTCCAATACCTTGTCGCCTGCCCAAACTGCATTCGCTGCAGGAACGGCTTGTAGCGCATTTGCGCCAGCTTTGATGATGAAGTCGTTCACGCTGAGCTTAACACCGCGACCTTCAAGCTGCTTGTTCAGCTGGCTGCGGAACTTGAGCAACGCGTCGAGTTTGATGTCGCGACGCAGATAGAAATGCGGGATCGTCTGCTTGGCTTCGCTGAGACGTGCGGCAATGGTCTTGCGCATGCCATCCAGCGGTTTGGCCTCGTATTCGCGATCTTCGTACATCTTTTCGACCGCACCAGGTGCGGGACCCGAAGGGGCAGCAGGGGCTGGCGCGGGCGCCGCGGCGGCGGGTGCAGCGGCTTGTGCCGCGACCGGAGCCGCAGTTGCGTTCTCCACGTCAGCTTTGACGATCCGGCCGTGCGGTCCGGAGCCCTTAATGGCCGACAGGTCGAGGCCCTTGTCCTTGGCTATCCGCCGGGCGAGGGGCGTTGCAAAGACGCGTGGTCCACCAGTCGGGGCCGGGGCGCTTGTTGGTGCGGGTGCCGCCGCAGGGGCGGGAGCTGCCTCAACGGGTGTTGGCGCTGCTTCGGCGGCAGGTGCTGCCGGTGCAGAAGAGGGCACAGCAGACGCGTCTTCACCTTCTTCGAGAAGCACGGCGATTGGCGTGTTGACCGTCACACCCTCGCTTCCCTCGGCCACGAGGATTTTCCCCATGACACCTTCGTCGACGGCTTCGAATTCCATCGTTGCCTTGTCGGTCTCGATTTCGGCCAGCAGATCGCCGGAGGAGATCGTGTCCCCCTCCTTCACGAGCCATTTTGCCAGGGTGCCTTCCTCCATGGTGGGGGACAGGGCGGGCATCAAGATTTCGGTTGCCATTTCCTTGCTCCCTTACCGGTAGGTCACTTGACGCACAGCTTCGAGCACCTCGTCGGTGCTGGTCAGCGCGTGCTTTTCGAGGTTCGCTGCGTAAGGCATCGGAACATCCTTGCCCGTGCAGTTGATCACCGGCGCGTCGAGATAATCGAACGCATTCGTCATGATATAGGCGGACAGATGGTTGCCGATGGAACCCACCGGAAAACCTTCCTCGACCGTGACTACGCGGTTTGTTTTCTGAACCGACGCGATGATGGTGCCATAGTCGATCGGGCGCAGTGTGCGCAGATCGATGACCTCGGCGCTAACGCCGTCTTCAGCAAGTTTATCAGCAGCTTCGAGAGCGTACTTCATGCCGATACCAAAGCTGATGATCGTCACATCCGTGCCTTCGCGCCAGATCCGAGCCTTGCCGAAGGGGATCGTGAAATCATCCATCACGGGCACGTCGAAGCTTTGCCCGTAGAGGATCTCGTTTTCCAGGAAGATCACCGGGTTCGGGTCACGGATTGCGGTTTTAAGCAGACCTTTGGCGTCCATAGCCGAATATGGCATGACCACTTTGAGGCCCGGAATGGCCGAATACCAGGCTGCATAGTCCTGCGAGTGCTGCGCACCCACGCGGGCCGCTGCACCGTTCGGGCCGCGGAAGACCATGGGGGCACCCATCTGACCGCCGGACATGTAGAGCGTCTTGGCAGCCGAGTTGATGATGTGGTCGATGGCCTGCATGGCGAAGTTGAACGTCATGAACTCCACGATCGGGCGCAGACCGCCAAACGCTGCACCTACACCGATACCGGCAAAGCCGTGCTCGGTGATGGGCGTGTCGATGACGCGCTTTGATCCGAATTCGTCGAGCAGACCCTGGGAGACCTTGTAGGCGCCCTGATACTCGGCAACTTCCTCACCCATCAGGAAGACGTTCTCGTCCGAGCGCATCTCTTCCGCCATGGCGTCGCGTAGAGCTTCGCGGACCGTCTGTTGTTTGAACTCGGTGCCTGCCGGCACGTCTGGTTCGACGGCCTTGCTTTCCACCGGCGCCGCAGGGGCCGCGGCAACGGGAGCGGGTTCCGCCGCCGCCGGGGCAGGGGCCGCCTCGGCGGGCGCAGCTGCGCTTGCGGGAACAGCGGAGGCATCTTCGCCGTCTTCCAGCAGCACTGCGATCGGTTCATTGACCTTCACGCCTTCGGTGCCTTCGGCGATGATGATCTTGCCCATCACGCCTTCGTCCACGGCCTCGAATTCCATCGTCGCCTTATCGGTTTCGATTTCGGCAAGGATCATGCCGGATTCGATGGTATCGCCTTCTTTCACCAGCCATTTGGCCAGCGTGCCTTCTTCCATCGTTGGGGAGAGGGCGGGCATAAGAATTTCGGTAGCCATATCGCTCATGCCTCCGCGTAGATATCTGTCCAAAGCTCTTCGAGTGCGGGCTCGGGGCTCTCTTTCGAGAATTCCGCCGCCTCGTTCACGATGGCTTTGATGTCTTTGTCGATGGCTTTGAGTTCGTCCTCGGTGGCGTGCTTGCCTGTCAGAAGGAGCGAGCGAACCGCTTCGATCGGGTCGCGTTCGTCGCGCATCTTTTGCACTTCGTCACGGGTCCGGTATTTGGCCGGGTCGGACATCGAGTGTCCGCGGTAGCGGTAGGTGTTCACTTCGAGGATGTAGGGGCCCTTGCCTGCGCGGCAGTGGGCCACAGCTTTTTCGCCAGCTTCTTTGACCTTCAACACATCCATGCCGTCAACGGCCTCACCGGGAATACCGTAGGCCGCGCCGCGTTCCCACAGAGACGGGGATTTGGTGGACCGCTTCATCGAGGTCCCCATGGCGTATTGGTTGTTTTCGATGACGAAAACTACTGGGAGCATCCAGAGTTCGGCCATGTTGTAGGTCTCGTACACCTGGCCCTGGTTCGCGGCACCATCACCGAAATAAGCGAAGGTCACGCGGTCGTTGCCCTTGTACATGTCAGAGAAGGCGAGGCCCGCGCCGATGGGCACCTGCGCGCCGACGATCCCGTGGCCGCCGTAAAAATGCTTCTCTTTCGAGAACATGTGCATGGAGCCGCCCTTGCCTTTGGAGTAACCGCCTTCGCGGCCCGTGAGCTCGGCCATGACGCCTTTGGGGTCCATCCCGCAGGCCAACATGTGGCCGTGGTCGCGGTAGGAGGTGACGCGTTTGTCGCCTTCGTCTGCGGCGGCTTCGAGGCCAACCACAACGGCCTCCTGGCCGATGTAAAGGTGACAGAAGCCACCGAT
The DNA here is from genome assembly GCA_038747015.1 of Pseudomonadota bacterium. GTDB lineage: Bacteria > Pseudomonadota > Alphaproteobacteria > Rhodobacterales > Rhodobacteraceae > Shimia_B. Next base: position 44,356 of record JBCDKE010000005.1, on the reverse strand, counting down.
CAGACCCATGCCGTAAAGCTGACCTGCTTTTTCTTCAAAGCGGCGTATCAGCAGCATCTCACGGTAATGGTGCAAAAGCTCGTCTTTAGAGACATTCGCTTTGGCTGAGGCTTTCGCAGTTTTGCGCGCGGCCATCGGCTCCTCCCCAAATGGTTTAACGTTAAACTATCTCTTATCCGATTCACGACGTAGCGTTAACCCACCTTGTGCAGGAGGCCGCTTTGCGCTGGGCGCAATGCTCTTAAGTGGCTGAAATTGTTATGTCTTGCAGAATTTGCGCGGAAAATTCGGCGAGCCGAGACCTACTGAACGACGATTTCGTCACTCCGGATCAGGCCCAGAACGTCGCGCGCTTGTTGATCCAACAAGTCCAAATCGAGAAATTCGTCTGATAAGCGCAAGGTCTTATTCTCTAGTACGGCGATCTCAGTAGAAAGCGCGGCAAACTCGCGTGCCAATACATCGGCCTCGGCCTCGATCTCGGCGCGTTTGAATAGGCCAAAATCACCTTGGACCGCTGCAAAGGTGAAATACGCGCCAAGCGCCAAACAAATCGTGAGATAAGCGATCGCCCCTAACGCGGGACGTGTACTCGAAAATGCCATGTCTGCCTCATGCGGCCTCTGACGGGCCGTCTTGAAACCTTATGACACAAGTGATTCGCGCAGGGAATCCCCTTTTTGAATCAATTTGTTGAGCGAGTTAGCTGATCGAGGCGTGGTAGATGCTATCGATCGTGTCACTGATCGTTCCATTGAACGCGTCGTCGGTCTGCTGGGCGCTCAACCCTTCGGTCAATGCGCGAGAGAAGCTTGCGATCATGCCGTTGTTTTCTGAAAGCCGCTGATTTGCCTCTGCGCGTGAATACCCACCGGACAGCGCCACAACGCTCATGACCTTCGGATGATCGATCAGCGGCTTATAGTGGTTCGCGGTCTCCGGCAGTGTTAGCTTGAGCATTATTTCCCGACCTTCCGGCAGCTCGTCGAGCTTGGCCTCGATCGCCGCCAGCAACATCGCCTCGGCCTCAGCTTTGTCGTCGATGGAAATCGTTACTTCAGGTTCTAGGATCGGAACCAGACCGTGGGCGGCGATCTGCATCCCGTAGTCGAACTGCTGGGCCACATTGGCTTTAATCCCGGCCTCGTTCGCCGCGCTGATCACAGAACGCATCTTGGTCCCAAAAACGCCATTTGCCACAGCGCGTTCGCACAGCGCGTCGAGGTCAGGGATCGGTTTCATCAGCTGAACACCGTTTTCCTCAGCCTCCAGCCCTTTGTCGACCTTTAGAAACGGGACCACGCCCTGGGTTTCCCACAGATATGCGGCGGAAGGCGTGCCGTTCATCTGACGGTCCATGGTTTTCTCGAACAGGATCGCGCCGACGACTTTTTCGCCGTTAAAGGCCGGAGCATCGACAATGCGCGTGCGCATGGCGTGGATCAGATCGTACATCTGATCTTCACCCTCGTAGGCGTCTTCCTCGATGCCGTAGAGCCTCAACGCTTTGGGCGTCGATCCACCGGACTGATCAAGGGCGGCAATAAAGCCCTGTCCTGCGCGGATCTTTTCGGCTTGGCTGGCATTGGACATTGTGGGCTCCTGACCTTGGTAAACACCTGTTTCTCAAGGCCTTAGAGCGCGGCGGTAAAGGTTTCAATAATGAGAGCGCTAACACTACCCGAGAGCGGCAACTCCGGGCAGGGTTTTGCCCTCCATCCACTCTAGGAAGGCACCGCCGGCCGTGGAAATGTAGGTGAATCGCTCTGCCGCACCCGCCTGATTCAGGGCTGCAACGGTGTCTCCGCCGCCCGCCACCGAGGTCAGTTTACCCATGGCGGTTAGCGTGGCGGCTGCTTCGGCGGCGGCGTTGGTGGCTGCGTCGAAGGGTTCAAGTTCAAAAGCCCCGAGCGGACCATTCCAGATCAGCGTTTTGCAGTCCGCGAAGACCTCGCCAACGCGAGCCACAGTTTCGGGGCCAGCATCCAGGATCATCGCGTCGGCGGGGCAGGCGTCTGCCGCGACGGTTTCGTTAGCTGCACCTGCTTTGAACTCGCGGGCTACAACGACATCTACGGGCAAATGGATCTTACATCCTGCGTCCGTGGCTTTGCCCATGATCTCTTTGGCTGTGTCGGTCATCTCGTGCTCTGCAAGGCTGGCACCGACATTGACCCCTTTTGCCGCGAGAAACGTATTCGCCATGCCGCCGCCGATCACCAGGTGGTCGACCTTGGCTACGAGGTTGCCCAAGAGGTCCAGCTTGGTCGAGACTTTGGCGCCGCCCACCACGGCGACCACGGGCCGTACTGGGTTGGCAAGAGCGGCTTCAAGCGCGCCGAGTTCTGCGGCCATCAGGCGACCTGCACAGGAAGGCAGGTGGTGCGCGACGCCTTCGGTGCTTGCATGGGCCCGGTGCGCGGCTGAGAACGCGTCGTTGCAGTAGACATCGCCAAGAGAGGCGAGAAACTCCGCCATGCGTGGGTCGTTGGCCTCTTCCATCGAGGAAAAGCGGGTGTTTTCGATAAGGATCACGGCCCCATCTGGTTGGGCGTCGATGAAGTCGCGGCTGGGACGTTCAACAAAGGTAACCGTCGTTCCAAACGCGCTTTCCAGTGCGGGGACGAGCTGTGACAGCGACATATCCGGGTTCGGCTGACCCTTTGGACGCCCGAAATGTGCGAGTAGCACCGGTTTGCCGCCCATCGAAAGGATGTCTTTGACCGTCGGCACGATCCGTTCGATGCGCGTCGCGTCGGTGACCTCGCCGTCCTGCATGGGCACATTGATATCCACACGGGTCAGGACGACCTTCCTTGCGATCTCCATCTCATCGAGCGTTTTCCAGGCCATGGGCGGTCTCCTCTGTCGGTCTTCCAAGGTCTTGCACCCGATCCCTACGGAAACGTCAACATGCCAAGCCTGATCATGGCGTGATCGTGGGTTTTACTTCCCGCGTCTGCGAACTAGGGTCCGCCGCAACAGACAAAGGAGCGCCAGATGGCCGACATCAAAGATCCCGAAAACACCATCCTGATGGAGCTGAGCGGCGGTACCGTCGTAATCGAACTGCTGCCTGACGTGGCCCCAAAGCACAGCGAACGTATGAAAGAGCTCGCCCGGGAAGGTGCCTATGACAACGTGGCCTTCCACCGTGTGATTGACGGCTTCATGGCGCAGACGGGTGACGTGGCCAACGGCAACATGGAAAAGGATTTTAACATCCGCATGGCTGGCACCGGCGGTTCCGACAAACCGAACCTGCCTGCTGAGTTCTCCAAGCTTCCGCATTCGCGCGGGACGCTGGGCGCGGCACGGTCGCAGAACCCCGACAGCGCAAATTCGCAGTTCTTTATCAACTTTAAGGACAACGACTTTCTGAACGGTCAATACACCGTTTATGGCCGCGTCATCGAAGGTATGGAACATGTCGACGCTATCGTGCGTGGCGAGCCGCCGATGAGCCCGGATCGCATGATTTCCGTGAAAGTGGCCGCCGATGCGTAAACTTGCATTCGCATTGGCAATACTCGCGGGCCCAAGCTGGGCGAGCGGGCTCGAAATCGATGTCGTTGGGGCCCATACCGAGGGCACCATCAAGATCGATCTTCTCGAAGACGTGGCCCCTAACCACGTGGCGCAGATCACCGCGCTGGCGGAGCAGGGGTTTTACAACAATGTCTACTTCCACCGTGTGATCGACGGCTTCATGGCGCAGACCGGTGACGGGCAATTCGGCGTTGTGGGCGGTGATGTGACCCGCGCCGGCAGGGGTGGATCGGAGCTGAGCGACATCGACGCTGAGTTCTCGGACCTCGCTTTTGAACGTGGGGTCGTGGGCATGGCGCGCAGCCAAAGCCCTGATAGCGCGAATAGTCAGTTCTTTATCATGTTCGATGAGGGCGCCTTTCTGAACGGCCAGTACACGGTCGTCGGGCGCGTCACCGAAGGTCTCGACGTTCTCGACGGGATCAAGCGCGGGGATGCCTCCACGTTGCAGGTCACCGGCGAGCCGGACCATATGTCCGAAGTCCGCGTGACTGACTAACGAACCTAGGGCAAAGCGCCTCTCGGAGGGCGCTTTACCCCACTTGTATCCTCCTGAATAACAAGCGCGTGTGCGGGGCTAGGCGCGGCAGAACCAAACTGTCAGCTTGGCCGAGACCTTTCTAAGGAGCCCGACATGCGCCAGATCCTATGCGCCCTTGCCGTATCCGCAGCCGCCGCTTTGCCAGTCTCAGCGTACGCGCAAGCATCGCCTGACGCCATCCCGCAGTTCTGGTCTGTGGAGTGGGGCGACACCGATTTCGCCAACAACGCCATCGACAGCTGGACGGAGATCATGTCCGGAGGGCCGCCCAAGGACGGCATCCCGTCGATCGAGAACCCGAACTTCATGGCGGTCTCCGAGGAGAAGCGGATTGGCGAACGGGAGCCGGTGATCACATTGGAAATCGACGGAGAAGTTCCCCGCGCCTATCCGATCCGTTACCTAACATGGCATGAGATCGTAAATGACGTTGTCGGCGATGTGCCGGTTGCCGTGACTTTCTGTCCTCTCTGCAATTCCGGTATCACCTTTGACCGGCGCGTAAACGGGCAGGTGTTGGAATTCGGCGTTTCCGGCAAGCTCAGAAACTCTGACATGGTGATGTATGACCGCCAAACGCAGAGCTGGTGGCAGCAAGCGATTGGAGAGGGCATCGTGGGCGAGATGACGGGCGTCGAACTCACGACACTGCCGACCTGGATGGAAAGCTGGGGAGAGTTCAAGGAACGGAACCCGGAAGGTGCCGTGATGATGCAGCCCACCGGTCACAACCGGCCCTATGGGGCGAACCCCTATGTGAACTACGACAGCTCCACGCGGCCATTCCTCTACAGCGGTGAGAACCCGCCTCACGGTATCAACCCGTTGGTCCGGGTGGTGCGCGTGGGCGACCGCGCATGGCCGCTGGAGCGGCTCGCCGCAGAAGAAGTTGTGGTCGAGGATGGCGTTCGCCTCACCTGGCGGGCGGGGCAGGCCAGCGCGCTCGATGCGCGCGACATTGCCAATTCCAAGGATGTAGGCACAGTCCGGGTTTTCGACGCCGAAACGGGCGAGAACCTGCCCCATGACGTCATGTTCGCCTTTGCCTACCACGCCTTCTGGCCGGATGGTGAGTGGATGCTGGGCTCCTAATCACTTGCACGCGGCCTGCGTTGCGATAGCTCTGGGCTGAGTAATTCGAGGAGCCGCCCGATGTCCCCCAAAGCGATCTACCCGAGCCTGAAAGGCACGACCGTCCTTTTAACCGGGGGTGCGGGTGGCATTGGGGCTGAGATCGTTCGGGGCTTTGCGGCGCAGGGTTCAAAAGTAGGCTTCGTGGATTTTGACCCGACAGGGTCGGCGCGCATTGCTGAGGAAACTGGTGCAACATACGAGATTGCGGACCTGCGCGATATTCCCGCCCTCAAGACCGCGTTTGCAGCGCTCATCGATCGGCTGGGCGCGCCCAAGGTACTGGTCAACAACGCGGCGCGTGACGATCGGCACAATTGGGAAGACGTCACCGAGGAATATTACGACGAACGCATCGCCACCAACCTGCGGCACATGTTCTTTGCGACGCAGGCCTGCGCACCGGCGATGATCGCGGCGGGGCAAGGTGGGTCTATCATCAATATGGGTTCCAACAGCTGGTGGGAGAAAGCCGGGGGCATGCCTGTCTACACCACGTCAAAAGCGGGCGTGCACGGGATGACGCGCAGCTTTGCCAAGGACCTCGGGCCCCATCGGATCCGGGTCAATACGGTCGTCCCCGGCTGGATCATGACGGAGCGCCAAAAGGAGCTCTGGGTCACCGAAGAAGCGTTGAAAGGGCATCTGGCGAACCAGTGCACGCCGGACCCGATCGAGCCGGAAGAAGTCGCCGAAATGGTGTTTTTTCTGGCTTCTGACGCGGCGAGTGCCTGTACGGCCAACGACTTTTTCGTCGAAGCGGGGAGCGTCTGACGCTACGGCGTGCTGGTCCGAGGGGGGCTTCCACGGTAGTTGACGTGCAAGTCAACTTAGGAGGATCCCATGGCCGGCAAAGTAGCATTTGATTACAAAGGCAAGAACGTTTTCGTCGTTGGCGGAACCTCTGGCATCAACCTTGGCATCGCCGAAGCGTTTGCCGCTGCAGGTGCGCGCGTGGCGGTGGCCTCGCGCAAGCAGGACAAGGTCGACGCGGCCGTGGCCAAGCTGGGCGAGGGCGCGTTGGGCTATGCCTATGACGTGCGCAACTACGACGATGTCGCCGCGGGTTTTGCGGCCTTTGAAGAGACCGCGGGCAAGATTGACGTGCTGGTTTCGGGCGCCGCCGGTAACTTCCCGGCGCCTGCGGTGGCGCTGTCGCCCAACGGGTTCAAATCGGTCGTGGATATCGACCTGATCGGCACGTTCCACGTGATGCGCGCGGCCCATAAACACCTGGCCCGTCCGGCTGCGATCATCAATATTTCCGCGCCGCAGGCGGTGCAGGCGATGCCCTTCCAGATCCACGTTTGCGCAGCTAAAGCAGGCGTCGACATGATCACCAAATGCCTGGCCATCGAATGGGGCGGCGAAGGGATCCGCGTGAATTCGGTCTCGCCGGGGCCGATTGACGGGACCGAAGGGATGGACCGTTTGGCACCCTCTGAAAAGATGCGCGACGCAGTGGTGAAATCGGTGCCGATGCAGCGCATGGGCGATCCGTCGGACGTGGCAGATGTCTGTCTTTTCCTTGGGTCTGACGCTGGGCGTTATGTCTCCGGTTCGGTCATCGGGGCCGATGGCGGCTGGATGATTGCGGGTGCCCGGATCGATCAGTTGATGTGAGTTTGGGAGGCGGTCGGACGCTGTTTGGCGTCGCCAAAGACGCCCCGCCCGCCATCCCTTAAAACACAATCTGGAAGGGCCGTTCGTCGCGTTAACGAACGGCCCTTTTGTGATTCTGGGTGCTGCCAGAATGCGTACAGAACGCGTATGGATTCCGTATGGCTCTGAATCCGCGATTTGAAAGGTTAACGCGGGCCTAGAGTGGGCGGTTTTGCCACGGCTCTCGCGGGATCAGCTGGGCGATCTCTTCCACGGTCTCCGACGCCAGAGGGCCTTTGGCGAGGGCCGCGGCGTTGTCTTCGACCTGGGCGATTTTGGAGGCACCCGGGACCGGGACGATGGTGCCCGGCTGCTCCTGCTCCTGCTCCTGCGCCCAGAGCCAAGCGAGCGATCCCTGTGCGAGGCTGCGTCCGCCGGTCATGAGCAATTCCCGGATCGCTGCGAGGCGCTCTGCAAAGCGCGGGTGGACCCTGTCGCCCTGAAACCAGTCGAGCCCGCCGTGGCTTTCCACGCGCACGTCGCCCGCCGCGACGGCCTCGCCGCCCTCGAAGCGGCCTGCGAGGACGCCCATGGCGAGGGGGGAGCGGATCAGATGGGTCAGGCCTGACGTCGCAGCCCGCAATTCGGCGGCGTCGAAGAAGACGTTCATGACGTGCTCGACATGGGTCGCGTGGGGGAAGCGCGATTGAGAGGCGGCGCGTTCAGGGAAATCGGTGGACCAGCCGAAGGCACCGACCTTGCCGCCACTGACGAGTTTCTCAAGTTCCTCAAAGATTGCTTCGGCCACCGGGATCTCGGCATCGTTGGGATGGATCAGCACCACGTCGACGTGGTCGCGCCCGAGACGCGCGAGGCTTTCATCCACGGAAGCGGCGACCTCCGTCGCATCCAGGCGCGGGCCGGTGATGGTTTTCGTGTCCTCGTCGATGGCGAGGCCGATCTTGGTGACGATCTCGACGTCTTTGCCTGCGAGTGCCTGACCGAGCTGCCTCTCGCCATGGCCGCAGCCATAGGCATGGGCCGTGTCAAAGAGCCGGATGCCGTGGTCATAGGCGGCGTGGAGGATGCGTTCGGCTTCCTGAGGGGGGCAGGTCGCATAGCCCACGCTTTTGCCGTCGAGGAACATGGGGCCGGAGAGCGGCCAGCAGCCGAGGCCGAGTTTGTGGGTCATTGGTGCCTCCCAGGATAGGACCGACACCGATATGGCGGGCGAGGGCTGTGCAAGAAATGGAATAATATGTATCGATCATTTCATGAATGAAATGAATTGGGATGACCTCAGGCTCTTTCTGGCGATTGCGCGCCATGGCGGGCTGGCGGGGGCCGCGAGGGAGACAGGCGCCTCGGCGCCGACCTTGGGGCGGCGGATGGTGGCGCTGGAGGCGCGGCTAGGCGCGGAGTTGTTTGAGCGGCATGCGCGGGGATATGCGCTGACGCCTGAGGGGGAGGCATTGGTCGAAAAGGTCGAGCGGGCGGAAGCGGAGATCGCGCCGCTGGCGGAGACACGTCAATTGCCGCTGGTAAAGATATCGGCCGGGAGCTGGATGACCTGGTACCTGTGCCGTCACGCTGCACAGATCGACACGGGGCAGGCCCGCATCCGGTTTATCTCGGCCGATCACCGGCTGGATATCGCGCGGCGCGAGGCGGTCATTGGCATTCGCAATACCCGGCCGGAACAGGTGGGACTGGCGGCGCGGCGTGTGGGCGAGGTGCGCTTTGGCGTTTTCGGCTCTGAAGGCGCGCCCTGGGCAGCTGTGGACGGGCCCACGCCCTCGGCAGCCTGGGTCGCGGCGCAGGAAGGGGCGCGGATCGAGGTGAATAATCCTCGCTCGGCGCTCGATCTCGCGATGGCGGGCGCGGCTCGGGCGGTATTGCCGACATTCGTGGGGGAGGCCCATGGTCTGAAACTGCTCCATCCGGTGGAGGCGCTCAGGCACGATCAGTGGATCGTGAGCCATGACGAGGCGCGGCACACGGGTGCGGTGCGTGCGGTGCTGCGCGCGGTAGGGCGGATTGTCGACGGGCTCGGGCAAGGAGGCGTCTAAACACGTTTCGCCTGCGGGACATGAAAACGCCGCCCGAAAGCTCCGGGCGGCGTTGGTTTTGAGTCTTTAGGGCGACTACTCCGCCGGGGTTGGATCGGCGTCGGCCGTCGTGGCCACGCCCTCGCGTTCGCGGCGTGCGTCGTTGAAGATCGCCTTAACCAAAGCCACGCCTTGCAAGACCATCACCACCGAGAACGGGAAGGCCCCGATCACCATGGCGGTCTGGATTGCCTTGACGCCACCCTTCGGATCGTCCGGCGTGTTACCGGCAATCAGCAGCGCGGCCACCACGGCCCCCAGGGCAGCACCCCAGAAGTAAATGTGGGGCTTGGCCTTTGGGCCTTCGTCGCCTGCGGCGTTGATCGTGTTCACGATCAGGACCGCGGAGTCAGCCGTGGTGACAAGATAAGTCATCAGCAGAACCACGATCACCACCGACATCAGCCAGCCGAGGATGCCCGGCAGCATGTAGACGACCATGGCGAAGATCTTGTCCCCGTCAGGTGCGCCATTGATGAGGCCGTTTGCACCACCGTTGAGTTCCAGGTCGATGGCGGTGCCGCCGGCCCAGGTGAACCAGACGAAGCACATCAGCGACGGAACGATGATCGCGCCGAGGACAAATTCACGAATGGAGCGGCCCTTGGAGATGCGTGCCAGGAAGAGGCCCACAAACGGTGCAAAGGCGATCCACCATGCCCAGTAGAACACGGACCAGCCGCCCTGCCAGCCTTCGAGCTGGGTTGCGACGGAGCCTTCTACGCCGTCAGAGCGCCACACGGTGAAGAGCGTCTGCGGCAGGGTGATGATGTAATCCCAGATGCCGACAAAGAGCGCCTGTAGGCCGAAGAAGGTGGAGCCAAAGAGCAGGAAGAACAGCAGGAGGAAGATCGAAAGCCCCATGTTGAGGTTCGACAGCCACTTGATGCCCTTGCCGACGCCAGAGAGCGCGGAGAGTGTCGAGGCGCCCATGATGATGACGATGGCCACGAGCACGCCCAGCGTATTCGAGGTGCCCGCCTCATTGGTGAGACCGCCGATGCCGATCCGGGTGAGGCCGGCGACGAACTGTTCCACACCGAAACCGAGCGTCTACGCCACACCGAGGATCGTTGCCACAACGGCCACGATGTCGACGAGGCTGCCCAGGGGGCCCGCAAGGGATTTGCCAAAGAGTGGCGTCAGCGACGACCGCATGGTGAGCGGCAGGCCGCGGCGGTAGCAGAAGAAACCCAGCGCGAGGCCTGCAATGGCGTAGCACGCCCAGGCGCCGAGGCCCCAGTGTACGAAGCTCCATTTATAGGCGTTGCGGATGTTGCCTTCGGTGCCGCCTTCGGCGAGGCCCTGGATAACCTCGGGGTTATTGCCGAAGTGGTAGACCGGTTCTGCAACGGCCCAGGTGAGCATGCCCACGCCGATACCGGCGCCGAACATCATCGAGAACCAGGAGAAGTTGGAAAACTCCGGGGTGTCCCCGTCGAGGCCGAGCTTGAGCTTGCCTGCTGACGGCCAGATCGCCAGTGCCAGGCAGAGCAGGACGAATGCGGTGACGATGTAGATGTACCAATAGGCAGTGTTTGCCAGAATGAAGCCGTTGATCGCGTTCAGGACGCGGCCGGCTTGTTCTGGAAATACCACTGCCCAGACGACGAGTGCGGCGACAATAATCTTCGATATCAGCGCCACATTTTTGGAGAACCCTGCATAAAAACCGCTATCTGCGGTTTTAATTTCGAGCTCCATTAGTGGAGGTTTGAGTGCCATGTTTGTTCCCTGTTGGATTATTATGGCCCAAGGACAACATAGATTGTTCTATTTCCCAACCAAAAAGCACTTGCCTTGTTCACTTTCTGAACTACGCGGGAAGTGTATTCGAGGGCCACATGATGGCCCTCGTTGTTAGCGTTATCAATAGGTTAGTCCGCATCCCAACCTGCCAAGACGAGCTTGCCGCGCGCGGTTTGGCTTTCGAGAATTTCGTGGGCCCGGGTGAGGTTGTGGGCGCTGATGGTGCCTAGCGTCTCGGTTGCGGTGCTTTGGATTCGGCCCGCGTCGATCATCGCAGCGGTCTCATTGAGGATCACGCCCTGCCGTTCCATGTCTGCCGTCCCAAAGAGGGAGCGCGTGTACATGAACTCCCAGTGGGTGGAGACCGATTTGGGTTTGAAGACGCCGATGTTGAGCGCATCGGGGTCGTCGATCAGGCCGAAACGGCCCTGTGGCGCAATGAGCTCGGCGATCTGGTCGACATAGCTGTCGGTGTGGGTTGTCGAGAAGACAAAACCCGGTTGCCCGATCCCGAGGGCCTCGATCTGAGCAGGTAGCGGCGCGCGGTGGTCGATGACGTGGTGCGCACCGAGTTTACGGGCCCAGTCCTGCGTCTCGGACCGCGATGCTGTAGCGATGACGGTGAGGTCGGTCAGCGCGCGCAGGAGCTGGATCGTGATCGATCCCACACCGCCGGCGCCGCCGATCACCACCACGGCATTGGCCGCGCCGGGCACCGGACGCGTCACGTCGAGACGATCAAAGAGCATCTCGTATGCGGTAAGCGTCGTCAGCGGCAGCGCGGCGGCATCGGCAGCGCCCAGTGACTTGGGTGCGTGACCTACGATGCGCGCGTCGACCAAGTGGTATTCGGCGTTGGTGCCGGGGCGGTCGATCGCGCCCGCATACCAAACCCGGTCGCCCACGGCGAAGCCTTGGGCATCTGGGCCCACGGCATCGACCACACCGGCGGCGTCCCAGCCGAGGATCGCCGGGACACCCTCGGGCGCGCGTCGAACGCGGATTTTTGTGTCGACGGGGTTCACCGAAACCGCCTCGACACGGACCAAGAGGTCCTGGCCCTCGGGGCTGGGTTTGTCGGTCTCGAACTCGTGCAGCGCACCTGCGCCGTCAATCGGACCGGGGGCGTTATAGCCAATGGCTTTCATGAGGTTGGCCTCTCTCACCCGATTTTGGTCATTTCGTTGAGCGTGAATTCAGCGACCGAGCCTTCGGTCGCGGCCATGTAGGCGGCGAGGTGCGGTGCGTTCATGTGGGTTTGCCAAAGATCGCGGTTTTCCCAGTTCTCGAAGAAGAGGAAGGTACCGGGCGCGTCGTTGTCCTGATGCAGGTCGTATTGGATGCAGCCTTCTTCGGCGCGGGTGATGTCGATGAGCTTGACCAGTTCGTCTTTCACGAGGGCTTCTTTGCCGGGTTCTGCGACGATTTTTGCAACGATGGTGAGGGTCATGGTCATTCCTTCATGTGGGTTGTTTCCTGTCCCGCGATGTGGAAGAGCAGGGGCCAAAGCGCAAGAACGCACAATTTAGGCATATACGGCACAAATGGATACTGTACCCACCACGAGCACCCGATTTGACGCCTATGACTGCAGCGGCGGCTGCCCCGTTGAGGGCGCGCTGGAGCAGATTTCGGGCAAGTGGAAAGGGCTGATCGTTTTTCACCTGCTGAGCGGGACGCTGCGGTTCAACGAGCTTCAGCGGCGGCTGGGCACGGTGACCCAGCGCAGCCTGACGAAGCAGCTGCGTGAGCTGGAGGCCGACGGCATCCTGTCACGTACGGTCCATGCCGTGGTCCCACCCCATGTGGATTACGCGCTCACCGAAAAGGGCGCGCAGTTGCGCCCGGTGATCATGGCGCTGCAGGCATGGGGCGTTGATCACCGCCCCGTGCCGCAGCGCTAGAGCCTCGCTTTAGCCCAGTTGCACCAGCGCGTGGCGCTTTTTGCCCGCGCTGAGCTTGATCGGCGACGACAGTGCCGCCGCGTCGAGCATCATGCCCGCGTCGGTGAGCGGTGCATCGTCGAGCTTGGCCCCGTTTTCCGCGATCAGGCGTTTGGCCTCTTTGCCGGATTTCGCCAGACCCGCCTTTACGATCAGCTGGACGACGGAAATGCCGTCGGCGACGTCATCGGCCCCGAGCGTCAGCGTTGGCAGGTCATCGCCCACGCCGCCCTTTTCAAAGACCTCGCGCGCGGTGGCCTCGGCGGCCTGCGCGGCCTCGGCGCCGTGGAGAAGCGTTGTGACCTCGTTGGCAAGGATGATCTTGGCCTCGTTGATCTCGGACCCTTCCAACGCGCCAAGGCGGTCGCATTCGTCCACGGAAAGCTCGGTAAAGAGTTTCAGGAACTTGCCGGTGTCGGCATCCGTGGTGTTGCGCCAGAACTGCCAGAATTCGTAGGGCGAGAGCATATCGCCGTTGAGCCAGACCGCCCCATTCGCCGATTTGCCCATCTTGCGACCGTCCGAGGTCGTCAGGAGTGGCGTGGTCAGGCCGTAGATCTCGTGATCCAGCACGCGGCGGGTCAGGTCGATCCCGTTGACGATATTGCCCCACTGATCCGACCCGCCCATCTGCAAGAGGCAGCCGTAGCGGCGGTTCAGTTCGAGGAAGTCATAGGCCTGGAGGATCATGTAGTTGAATTCCAGGAAGGAGAGCGACTGTTCGCGGTCGAGGCGGCTTTTGACGCTTTCAAAGGAAAGCATCCGGTTCACCGAGAAGTGCCGCCCGATATCACGCAGGAAGTCGAGGTAGTTCAGCCCATCGAGCCATTCGGCATTGTTGAGCATCATCGCGTCAGAGGGGCCGTCGCCATAGTTGATGAGCTTGGCAAAGACCTGTTTCATGCCGTCGATATTGGCGTCGATCTGGTCGGGGCCGAGCAGGGGGCGTTCGTCTGACCGGAAGGAGGGGTCGCCCACCTTGGTCGTGCCGCCGCCCATCAGCGTGATCGGTTTGTGACCGGTTTTCTGGAACCAGCGCAGTACCATGATGTTCATCAGGTGACCGACATGGAGCGACTGCGCCGTGGCGTCGTAGCCGATATATGCGGGCACTGGTCCCTTGGTCAGCGCGTCATCGAGCGCCTGATAGTCCGTGCAATCCGCGAGATACCCGCGTTCCATCATCACGGACATGAAGTCTGATTTGGGATGGTATGTCATGGCACTTGCTCCGGATCGTCTTGCGAGGCATGGCTATAGGCAAGAAGGCCGAGCAGGGAAAGCCGCGAGATGCGAGTTATTGGGACAATGTCAGGCACCTCGCTGGATGGCGTGGATGCGGCGTGGCTGGAAACAGACGGCGTGGATATCGAAGGCTTTGGCCCCACGGCCTATCGTCCTTACGCCGAGGAGGAGCGCGCGGTGCTGCGCGCGGCGCTGGGATCATGGCGGGCTGACGATGCGGCGGCGCTGGTGGAGGCTGCCCATGTGGAGCTGCTATCGCAGTTCGACGCCCCCGATCTGGTGGGATTTCACGGACAGACCCTGGCCCATGATCCCGGTGGGCAGGGGACCTATCAGGCGGGCGACGGCGCGCAGCTGGCCGACGTGCTGGGCTGGCCGGTGGCCTGGGATTTCCGCACGGCGGATGTGGAGATGGGCGGGCAGGGCGCGCCCCTCGCGCCTTTTTACCACTGGGCCTGCGCGCGCTGGGCAGGCTTCGAGGCGCCGGTGGCGTTTTTGAACCTGGGGGGCGTGGGCAATCTGACCTGGGTCGACCCGGTGAGCGATGTGCCCGAGGCGCCCGGTGTTTTGCTGGCCTTTGACACCGGGCCTGCGAGCGCACCTCTGGACGATCTGATGCGCGTGCGCCGGGGAGTGGCGCGCGACGAGGGCGGTGCCTTGGCCCGCGAAGGGCAGGTGGATATGGGCGTGATCGAGCGGTTGCTCGCGGATCCCTATTTTGCGCAGATGCCACCCAAGTCACTGGATCGAGGCGATTTTTCGCGGGCCTTGGATGTCAGCGGGCTGTCTGACGCGGACGCGGCGGCCACGCTGACGGCGGCGGTGGCGGCCGGTGTGACCGTGGGGCTCGAGGCTTGTCCGTCGGCACCTGAGCGGCTTCTGGTGACGGGCGGCGGGCGCAAGAACGCGACGATGATGGCGATGATCGAGGCCGGGGCCGGGTGCCCGGTGGTGCCGGTGGAGGAGGTGGGCCTCGACGGTGACATGCTGGAGGCGCAGGCCTTTGCCTATCTCGCGGCGCGGATCTCGAAAGGGTTGCCCACGTCCTGCCCGAGCACGACCGGGGTTCCTGCCGTGCTGGGCGGGGGCACGATTTCAAGGCCCGGGTGAATCGGGGGTGAGTTGGGATGCCGGTCGGACGCTCTTGGCCTTCGCCAATTCGCCCCGCCCACCATCCCTTAGTCGCGCGGGATGTCGAAATCCGGCGCGGCGAGCTCGAAGCCGTCGAACTGAAAGCCGGGAGATACGGTGCACCCCACCAGCGTGAACGCGCCCGTGGTGCGGGCGGCCTGCCAGTGGCCCGTGGGCACGATGATCTGCGGGGCCTGAGCGGCTGACAGATCAGGGCCGAGCACGTGATCGCGCGCCGGGCCGTCCGCCGTCTCTGCCAGGGACAGGATCAGCGGGGCACCGGCGTAGTAGTGCCAGATTTCGGCAGCATCGACGCGGTGCCAGTGGCTCGAACTTCCGTCGCGCAGGAGGAAGTAGATGCAGGTCCCGGCGGGGCGCGCGTCGCCTTGGGTCTCCGCGACCCATGTCTGGCGGTACCAGCCACCTTCTGGATGCGGTTCCAGCCCGAGGCGGGCGATGATGTCGTCAGCGGTCATGGAGAGCCTTTGCGAGGTCGGTGAAACTCTGGGCGCAGATGTCCCAGTCGCCATCGGGGGAGAGGTCTGTGGTCTGGTCGGGCCCGTGCTCTGTGGGGCGCGCGATGAAGGCGGTCCCAAGGCCCAAGGCCTGCGCGGCGCGCAGATCCGCATTATGGGCGGCGACCATCATCACCTGCGAGGGCGCCAGTCGGAGCGCCGCGCAGGAGGCGAGATAGACCTCCGGCTTGGGCTTGTAGTCTTGGGCGATGTCCGCGCCGAGGATGCAGTCCCAGGGCAGGGCGCCGTTGCGCGCCAGACGCGTCATGAGCCCGATGGAACCGTTGGAACAGGGCGCGATGATGTGCCGTTCCTTGAGCGCCTGGAGCCCTGGCACCACGTCGGGCCAGGGGTCGAGCTTTTCCCAGGCGCTGTTGAGGGTATCGGGCGCATCGACACCGAAACGCGCGGCCACGCGAGCGAGGTTTTCCAGATGCAGATCATCAAGCGCGACATAGCCGCGCCCGCCGGCGCGGATGCGTTCCATGGCGGGCTGGTATTCGCCGCGCCATGCGTCGGCAAAGGCCAGCGCATCGACCTCGAGCACCTCTGCCACCTCCCGCGCCACGGAGCTGCGCCAGTCCACGCAGGTCCCGAAGACGTCGAAAATGAGGGCTGATGGTGCAGTCATGGGACATCTCTACACGCCTGCACCGCCCGCGACGAGGCCGCCGCAAAGAAAAAGGGGTAGCTCTACGCCACTCCTTCATCTTTCTAAAATAACTCCCGCCGGAGGCATCCGCCCCCTCAGCAAGCGCGGGCGTTACCCTTTGAGGATCGACGTCCCCGCATAGGTTGCTGCCTCACCCAGTGCTTCCTCGATGCGGATCAGCTGGTTGTACTTGGCCAACCGGTCCGAGCGCGCGAGCGAGCCGGTTTTGATCTGACCGCAATTCGTGGCCACGGCGAGGTCGGCGATGGTCGCGTCCTCTGTCTCGCCGGAGCGGTGGGACATCACGGAGGTCATGCGGTTGCGATGGGCGAGGTCGACGGCGGCCAGCGTCTCGGTGAGCGAGCCGATCTGGTTCACCTTGACCAAAAGCGAGTTCGCCGCGCCTTTGGCGATGCCGTCAGCGAGGCGCGCCGGGTTCGTCACGAAGAGGTCGTCGCCCACGAGCTGGCATTTGTCGCCGAGCGCTTCGGTGAGGGCGACCCAGCCTTCCCAGTCGTCCTCGTCCATGCCGTCCTCGATCGAGATGATCGGGTAGTCGGCCACGAGTTTGGCCAGGTAGTCGGCGTTTTCGGCGGATGTCAGCGACAGGCCTTCGCCTTTGAGTTCGTATTTGCCGCCATGGCAATATTCGGTTGCCGCACAGTCGAGGGCGAGGTGGATGTCTTCACCGGGTTTGTAGCCTGCTTTCTCCACGGATTTCAAAATGAAATCCAGCGCTTCACGGGCAGAGCTGATGTTGGGGGCAAAGCCGCCTTCGTCGCCGATGCCAGTGTTGAGGCCCGCGGCGGACAGTTCGCCTTTGAGCGTGTGGAATACTTCGGATCCCATGCGCACGGCCTCGCGAATATTCGCGGCCGATACCGGCATGATCATGAATTCCTGAATGTCGATGGGGTTATCGGCGTGCTCGCCGCCGTTGAGGATGTTCATCATCGGCACGGGCAACACGCGCGCCGAGGTGCCGCCCACATAGCGGTAGAGCGGCTGTTCGCAGTATTCTGCGGCGGCCTTGGCGGCGGCCAGCGACACGCCGAGGATGGCGTTCGCGCCGAGGCGGCCCTTGTTGTCGGTTCCGTCGAGTTCGATCATCGCGTTGTCGAGGATCACCTGTTCGGTGGCGTCGAGACCGACGATCTCGTCGGCGATTTCGCCATTCACGGCGGCCACTGCCTCGAGCACGCCTTTGCCCTTGTAGCGGGATTTGTCGCCGTCGCGTTTCTCAACCGCCTCATAGGCGCCCGTGGAGGCGCCAGAAGGCACGGCGGCGCGGCCCATGGAGCCGTCTTCGAGCGTGACATCGACCTCCACCGTCGGGTTGCCCCGGCTGTCGAGGATTTCGCGGGCGAAGATGTCGATGATGGTGCTCATGGGTGAGGCTCCTGCTGCGGATCGCTGTTGCGCGCCTCCTAGCAAAGACGCTCAAGATATTGAAGGGCGATGTTAGCGCTCACAAGTTCTGCGTTTACGCAGCCTCTCGCCGTTTAAGCCGTGCTTCGCGCCAGAAGACGAAGAGTCCGGAGCCGATGACGATTGCCGCCCCGACGCTGGCCGTGAAGCCAAGCCGTTCGCCAAAGGCAATGCCCCCAATCAGGAGCGCGAAGAGCAATCGTGAATATCGGAATGGCGCGATCGCTGAAATTTCGGCGGCGCGCGAGGCAAGGGTGATCATCGCGTAGCCAAAAATTCCGGTTAGCATGGCCCCGAAAAAGAAACCGATGAGGGAGCTGTCGATGGCTGTCCATGTGGGATTAGCAATCATGGTAATGAGCCCGCCTGGCGCAATCGCGAGGTACCCATAGGTCACCATGGCAGAGGGTGGGGTATCGGCAGGCAGCATCCGCGTAAAGACATCGCGCAGGGCCAGCAGAGACGCGCCCATGGCGGCAAAGATCGCGCCGAGCTCGATCTCTTCGCCCCAGGGTTCGACGATGATGAGGACGCCGATGAGCCCGGCTAGGATCGCCAGTATACGTTGGGGGCCGAGGCGTTCTTTGAGGAGACCGGCCGCACAAACTGCTGCCACGAGGGGGGAAATCTGCATGATCGCGGATACGAGCGACAAAGTTGCGGTCGAGAAGGCGGTGATGATGCACGCAGAGGCCAGCATGTCACAGGCCAAGCGCGCTAGGAACACAGGCCGGAAAAACCAGGGACCGTAAAGCGATGCGCCGCGGGCCAGGTAGAACGCAGCGAGGACGGCGCCCCCGGTTGTCCCGAAGATGATCAACACCTGTCCTGTAGGCAGCGAGGCGGTGAGTACTTTCAAAAAGGCATCCGAAATCGCAAAGGCGCCCATGGCCAGGATCATCAGCACGATGCCGCGCAGATTATTCATTTCAAGACCTCTGATCGGATGCGCGCGGGTGCCAAAAGGGCGGTCTTCTGCGCGCTGTACCTCCCGTACGACCGCGCGGCGGGCTGCGCAAGGCGTTGTATCTTGGGCTGCGACGCGTCAGGGTCGGGCCATGCAATTTGAAAACCTGCTTTTGCTGCTCGATTCCGTGCTGGTGGCCGGATTGGCGGCGTGGATGATCGTCGCTGTCCGGGACAACTGGATGCATCCCAAGATGAACCTCGAGGCCGTGGCCATGGTGGTCCGCTTTGACGCGATGGCCGAAGAGTTTCCCGAGGACTACGCCGAGGTGGCGCACCGCCGGATCGATGATCCCGCGCGCGTCAAGCTGATCTTTCACCTGATCCGCTGGGCGGAGACCGCGGCGGCGGTGATGTTGTCGCTGTCGGCGCTGTTGCTCTTTATCGCGGCGTTTGGGTCGGCGGGGGTCGTCTTTGCAACCGGCATGGCGCTAGTAAGCACGGCGTTTTTCGCGTCGATCTGGGCAGGGTTCATCATTGGCGGCAATTACTTTGCCTATTGGTACTCGCACCAATGGGCGCAGATGAACCATTTCTCGCTACTGTTCTGGAGCCTTTTGGTCTTTATCGCGCTGCTGAACTGACGGTTCAGCGCCGTTTGGTGCCATAGAGCTCGAGCCGGTGGCCCTTGAGGTCGTAGCCCAGACGTTCGGCGATCTTTTCCTGCAGCGCCTCGATTTCGGGATCCACAAACTCGATCACTTCGCCGGTGCTGATGTCGATCAGGTGGTCGTGATGGTCGCGGTCGGCGTCTTCGTAACGTGCGCGGCCGTCGCCGAATTCGAGCTTTTCGAGGATGCCGGCCTCCTCGAAGAGTTTTACCGTGCGGTAGACCGTGGCGAGCGAAATGCCGGGGTCGGCGGCGGAGGCGCGGGCGTAGAGTTCTTCGACGTCCGGATGGTCGTGCGATTCCTCAAGCACGCCGGCGATGGTTCGGCGTTGGCCTGTCATGCGCAGGCCCTTGGCCTCGCAGCGTTCAATGATCGTTTCGCTCATGGGCCGGGGATAGCTGGACCGGGGGCCGGTCTCAAGTGTCGCGTGATCTGATCGGTGGGATTGACTTTGCCCCTGAGGCAATCCAGCCCTGTACCATGACCAATCCCCCCGCACCCAAAGACCATCTGGACACGTTCGGAACGGTGTCGCTGATCGCCTTTGCACTGCTATTGGCGTTCAATCAGGTCGTGATCGCCGTGGGCGGGGACGGGTGGCAGCCGGTTTTCATGGCCGCGTTGCGGTCGCTCGGTGCGGCGGTGGTCCTTTTCGCGTGGCTCAAATTCCGGCGCATCGATTACGGGCTGGAGCGGCGCATGTGGGGCACGGCGGTGCTGATGGGGGCGATATTCGGGTTTGAATTTCTCCTGCTCTTTACGGCGCTAGATCTCACCAGTGTCAGTCGCGCCTCGGTGATTTTCTACGCAATGCCGGTCTGGGCAGCGCTGGGGTCGCGGGTGTTTCTGGGCGAAAGGTTCACCGCGCAGAAGGCAGCGGGGCTTACAGTGGCCTTTCTGGGCATGGCTTGGGCGATCTGGGATGGGCAAGCGACGGGCGGGTCGCTGGCTGGCGACCTCTGCGCCATGGGGGCGTCGATGGGTTGGGCGTCGATCCTTTTAGTAATTAAAGGAAGCAATGTAAAAGACTTACCCGCCGAAGTTCAGCTGTTTTGGCAGGTGCTTATCTCGATACCAGTGCTGTTGGTTGGTGCGCTGTTCTTTGGGCCGCTGGTGCGGGAGCTGGAGCTGATCCACTGGGCCGCGCTGATCTTTCAGATCTTTGCAGTGGCATCCTTTGGGTTCCTGTTCTGGTTCTGGCTGATCAAGATTTACCCGGCTACGTCGGTGGCCTCGTTCAGCTTTTTATCACCTGTTTTCAGCGTATTGCTGGGCGCGATTCTTCTAGGCGAGGCGGTGGGGGTGCAGCTCTTGGGAGCGCTGCTTCTGGTGACGCTGGGCCTGATCCTGATAAATCGGCGCCCGCGTCAGGTCCCGCAGAAGGTCTGACGGACTTCCTGATCCGGTGTGGGCGGCGTTGTGAAACGCGCGTCTTCCGGGGCCTCGAAGGGCGTCGCCAGCACGGCATTCATCGCCTCAAAGGGCTCCCAGGAATCGTAGACGGCGGATTGGATCGCTTCCTCCACGAGGTGGTTGCGGGGGATCACCTGAGGGTTGGTCTGCGCCATGAGCGCGCGGTCAGGCTGGCGTTCCTGCCAGTTGGCGAGCCAGTCGGTGAAGCCTTCATGGGCGGCCACCGTCGCCGACTTAGGAGCGTCATGCAGCGCTATGAAATTATTTGTAAAATCGCTCTGTGTTTCGGTCATCATCGAGAGCAGATCGCCGATCAGGGTGATCTCTGCATCCTCTACTGAGGTCAGGCCGAGCTTGGCCCCGAAGGCGGTGCACCAGGCGTCCTGATAGGCATCGGAGAAGCTGTTCACGATCTCGGTGAATTCCTCGATGGCAGCGTCACGGTCTGGCATCAGCGGCAAGAGCGCGGTGGCGAGCTGGGCCATGTTCCACGCCCCGATATTGGGCTGGTTGGCGTAGGCATAGCGGCCGCGCTGGTCGATGGAACTGAACACCTTGGATGGGTGGTAAGCATCCATGAAGGCGCAGGGGCCGTAATCGATCGTCTCACCGGCGACCTGGGCGTTGTCCGTGTTCATGACGCCATGGATGAAGCCCACGGACATCCAGCGGGCGATGAGTTTGGCCTGGGCCTGCACCACGGCGCTGAGGAGGCCGGAGGGGCCTTTGGCGTCCGGGTAATGGCGCGCGATGGTGTGCTGGGTCAGGGCGTCGAGCGCGTCGACATCTTCGCGCGCGGCAAAGACCTGAAAGGTGCCGACGCGGATATGGGAATGGGCGACGCGGGTGACGATGGCGCCGGGGAGCGGGGCCTCGCGGACTACGGTTTCGCCGGTGGTGACGATGGCCAGCGCGCGGGTGGTGGGGATGCCCAAGGCATGCATCGCCTCGCTCACCATGTATTCACGGAGTGCGGGACCCACCCAGTTGCGGCCGTCACCCATGCGCGAATAGGGCGTCGGGCCGGAGCCTTTGAGCTGAATATCAAACCGATCGCCGCCGGGCGTGACTTCGCCCAGGAGGATCGCGCGGCCATCGCCCAGTTGCGGGTTCCAGTTGCCGAACTGGTGGCCCGCGTAGAGCGCGGCCAGGGGGTCCGCACCGTCAGGCACGTCATTGCCGCCGAAAATGCCTGCCTTTGTCGCGTCGTCCATGGCTGGAAGACCCAGATCTGCGGCAAGCGCGCTGTTCCAGGCGCGGAGCGTGGGCTCCTTTACCGGGGTGGGCGCGAGCTTGGTATAGAACTGATCGGGGAGCCGGGCGTAGCTGTTGTCAAAGGCAATCGCGGTCATTGCAGGGTCCGAACCATGAGGCCGTAGCGGCCGCGCTGTTCAAAGCCCGACCGCTGGTAGGCGGTGATGGCGGCCGTGTTGTCGTGGTCAACCTCGAGCGCCAGAGCGCCTGCGCCCTTGTCGGCGAGGTATTGGGATAGCTCGTGGAGCACGTCGCCCGCGATCCCCCGTCCGCGCACTGCTGGCCGCAGGTAGAATTCATCGAGATAGGCATCGAGCCCGCCATATTCCAGTGACCAGCCATAGCAGACCATGGCGTAGCCAGCGGGGGCCATGCGGGGCCCTATGAGAAAGAATTCGCCGTGGGGCGAGCCTTTGAGCAGGGGTTTGATTCCGCGCAGGCGGTGCGGTTCGTCGGTGTCGAGCCCTTCCTCGGCGTGGAAGGCGGCGACGAGGGGTGTGAGCCGGTCGAGGTCATCGGAGGTCGCGCGGTGGAGCGCGGCGCGGGCGGAGGATCTGGTGTTCACAGGCTGGCCAATCGGGTGGTTAGGAGCGTGAAAAAGCGGGTGCGGTCGCCGTCGCCGAGGAAGGTCGCGTTGGGCGCGCGGTCGGTGACGCCCCACCAGTCGGCCACGGTCATGCCGCGGGTGAGCGGGCTTTCGGTTTCGATTTCGACATTGCAGTGACGCCCCGTGAAGAGCGTCGGGTCGATGAGGTAGGCGATGACGCAGGGGTCATGGAGCGGCGCCCCGGCGGAGCCGTATTTCGCCACATCGAAGCGTTCGAAGAAATCGGTCCAGCCTGCGACGGCGTCGCCCACATCGGTGCCCATGGCGCGCATGGCGGCGATCCATTCGGCGGAGGTGAGCATTTTATGCGTCAGATCGAGCGGCGCGACGGTGATTTTCACGCCAGATTTGAAAACGATATCAGCGGCTTCGGGGTCAACGTAGATGTTGAATTCCGCCGCGGGGGTGATGTTGCCCACCTCGAAATAGGCCCCACCCATGAGCACGATTTCCTCGATCCGCTCTGCAATGTCGGGCGCGTGTTTCAGCGCTGTGCCGATATTGGTGAGCGGGCCCAGGGGGCAGAGCGTGACACCGTCCATGCTGCGAAGCGTGTCGATGATGAAATCGACGGCGTGCTGGTCTTGCAGCGCCATGGTGGGATCGGGGTGTTCGACGCCGTTCAGGCCGGTTTTGCCGTGGACGTGCTCTGCGGTCACCAGATCGCGGCCCATGGGCCGGTCGCAACCGGCGAAGACTGGGATGTCAGGGCGTTTGGCCAGTTCGCAGACGATGCGGGCGTTTTTGGCGGTGAGTTCGAGAGGCACGTTTCCCGCGACGGCGGTGATGCCCAGAACCTCAACCTCGGGGGAGGCCAGGGCTAGCAGGATGGCCACGGCGTCGTCCTGACCGGGATCCGTGTCGATGATGATCTTTCTCATGACCGGAGAGTTGGGGGGATTTCGCGCGGATGTCCAGCGATCTCCCCCAGTGCTTTAGGATGGGGTCCGGTTTGTGACCCGGGCCTCGTAGGGGCCGGGAGGGATGATCTTGGCCGGCACGGCCTTGCCAATCACGTCGACGGTGAGGTCGGCCGCGCCGGGGTCGACAAAGGCGTAGGCGAGGTTGAGCCCTGTGCGGTGGCCCCAGTCGCCGGAGGTTACGGTGCCCAGGATTTGGCCGCCGGAGCGCACTGAGGCGCCCGGATGGGCCGGGGCATGGGTGCAGTCGATGGTGAGCGTCACCAGTTCTTTGGTCTTGCCTGCCTTCTGGCGTTCCAGCAGCGCGTCGCGGCCGATGAAGTCAGGTTTATCCATCTTCACAAAGCGCTCGAGGCCGGTTTCGAACGGGTCGAATTCGGTCAGGATGTCCGATTTCCAGTGCAAATAGCCCATTTCGAGACGCATGGACTCGACGGCGCGCGAACCAAAGAGCGTCATCCCATAGGCCTCACCCGCCTTGCGAAGCGCGGCGTAGGCCGCATGAAGGGAGGCGTTGGGGACGTGGATTTCGTAGGCCAGTTCGCCGGAGAAGCTCACACCCATGACCGTGGCGGGGGCGATGCCGATGAAGGTTTCGCGGAGTGCGAGCCAGGGGAAGGCTTCGGCAGACCAGTCGCCGCGGGCGGCGGCGCTGAGGACGTGCCGTGCCTTGGGACCTGCAAGGACGAGGATGGTCTGGTCATTGGTGAGCGAATGGATCTCAACGTCTTCGCCGTCGCGGACATGGTGGGCGAGCCAGTCCATGTCGTGGAATTCCGAGGCTGCCGCCGAGCCGTACCAGACGCGGCCGTCCGGGAAATTGGCGATCGTGGCCTCGGCTTTGACCATGCCGTGGTGGTTGAGCAGGTAGGCGAGGCCGACGCGGCCTGCCTTGCGGGGGAGGCGTCCGCAGATCATGCGGTCGAGGAAGGCAGAGACGTCCGCGCCGGTGAGTTCAAAGCGGTTGAAGCCGGAAACCTCGGTGAGGCCGACGCTCTCAGAGAGCGATTTGACCTCGGCATCGACGACGTCGTGAACCTCGTTGAAGTGGAAGCCGAGAGTTTCTGAGAAATCGGCGGTGGGCTTGATGTAATCCACGCGTTCCCAGCCATTGACCGTGCCCATATGGGCGCCCTCGGCGGCGAGGACGGCGGTCAGCGGCGTGGTCTTCATGGGCCGCCCGGCGGGGCGGTGTTCGTGGGGGAAATGAAAGCGGAATTCGTTCTGGTAGTCCTCGATGGCCTTGAGCGAGGTCAACTCCACCGTGGCGTGGCCCGTGAAGCGGCGCGGGTCGAGACACCATGTGTCGTAGCAGGCCTCGCCATGGGCGATCTGTTGGGCCAAGAGCCAGCCGTGGCCGCCGCCTTCGCCCAGCCCGGCGCGCAGCCCGATGATGCAGAAGGCGTTGCGTTTGCCGGGGATCGGGCCGACGAGGGGCGCGCCGTCGATCGTGTAGGTGATCGGGCCGTTCACGACCTCGCGGATGCCGGTTTCCATCAGGCACGGCATGCGTTCGAAAGCCCCCTCGAGCACGTCGGTGACGCGGTCGAGGTCATCGGGGCAGAGGTCATTGGAGAACTTGGGGTCGATCCCGTCCATGCCCCAGGGGCGGCAATCCTGTTCATAGAAGCCCAGCAGAAGCCCGCCTTTTTCCTGGCGTGAGTAGTAGTCCGAGATCGGGCAACGCAGGAGCGGGATGCGATGACCTGCCTCTACTACGCCGGGGATGTCTTCGGTCAGGAAGTACTGGTGTTCCATGGAGGCGACGGGGTGCGAAACGCCCATCATCGCGCCGATCTCGTTGCAGCGGTATCCGCCCGCGTTGACGACGATTTCGCAGGTGACGTCGCCTTTCTCGGTATGGACGGTCCAGGAGTGGTCCTTGTGCTGGGTGAGCCCGGTGACGGGCGTGTGGCGGTTTACTTCCGCCCCCGCGAGCCGCGCACGCCGCGCCAGCGCCTGACAGAGCTGGGCGGGGTCGATATGGCCGTCTGTCGGGTCCCAGAGGCCGCCCAGGAGGTTCTCGGTGGAAATCAGCGGGTGGCGGCGGGCGCATTCCTCGGCGTCGATCACTTCGAATTCCACGCCCATGCCGGCGGCCATGGAGGCAAAATGGCGGTAGCCGTCCATCTGTGCCTCGGTATTGGCGAGGCGGATGCCGCCATCGCCGTAATTGTAGCCCACCGGGTAGTCCGGGTCGTCGCGCAGTTCCTGATAGAGGTTCACCGAGTGGGTCTTGAGCCCCACCATGGTCTGGTTCATCCCGAAATTCGTCACCTGTGCGGCGGAGTGCCAGGTGGTGCCTGAGGTCAGTTCGTCACGCTCGATCAGCATGACGTCGGTCCAACCTTCCTGGGTGAGGTGATAGAGCGCCGAGCACCCCGCGATACCGCCGCCGATCACGACGACCCTAGTGTGAGAGCGCATGCGATTCCCTGTCCTTGTCCTTACGTCAGTCTTTGGCGAAGACCGCGTGCGGATCAAGCGGGATCAGCGGGCTTTCATCTGGTTCCAGAGGGCGTCCATTTCCTCGAGCGTGGCGTCCTCGGGGGTCTTTCCTTCGGCGGCGAGGGCGGCCTCGATCCCCTCAAAGCGGCGGGTAAACTTGGTGTTCGTGCCGCGCAGTGCAACTTCGGCGTCGACGCCGAGATGGCGGCCGATATTGACCATGACGAAGAGGAGATCGCCGAATTCTTCTTCGATTTCTGCGGGGCCTTTGTGATCCCGGGCCTCGACCAGTTCGCGGGTTTCCTCGTCTAGCTTGGCAAGCACGTCGCCCACATCGGTCCAGTCAAAGCCCACGCGCGCCGCGCGTTTCTGAAGCTTTAGCGCGCGCATGAGGGCGGGCAGGCCCTTGGCGACGCCGTCGAGCGTGCCCTTTTGCTTTTTGTGTGCGCGTTCCTTGGCCTTGATCTCTTCCCAGTCGCGGACCTGTTGTTCGGCGGATTTATCGCGGCTTTCATCGCCGAAGATGTGGGGGTGCCGGTCGATCATCTTTTGCGAGATGCGGTCGGTGACGCTGCCAAAGCTGAAGCGCCCGGCCTCTTCGGCCATTTGCGCCTGAAACACGGTCTGGAAGAGCAGATCGCCCAGTTCGTCCTCAAGCTCGTCCCAGGCCTCGCGGTCGATGGCGTCGGCGACCTCGTGGGCCTCTTCGATGGAGTAGGGCGCGATGGTGTGTGGGGTCTGTTCGATATCCCAGGGGCAGCCGGTTTCGGGATCGCGCAGGCGGCGCATGATCTCGAGGAGCCGTTCTATGCCGCTTGTCTGAATATCCATTGCCAACCTCGCGCCCCTCTGGTTCCTTCCACGATAGGAGGACAGCCCATGCCCATCGTCAACCGGATCGCCGATTTCGCCGAGGATATGAAGACCTGGCGTCGATATTTGCACCAGCACCCGGAACTGGGGTTCGAATGCCACGAGACCGCGGCCTTTGTTGTCGAGCGTCTGAAAGAGTTCGGAGTGGATGAGATCCATGAAGGGATCGCGACCTCAGGCGTGGTGGCGATCATCAATGGCAAGGGCGAGGGGCCGGTCATTGGGCTGCGCGCCGATATGGACGCGCTGCCCATCGAAGAGACGAGCGGCGTCGAGTGGGCCTCGACCGTGCCCGGCAAGATGCATGCCTGTGGCCATGACGGGCACACCACCATGCTGCTGGGCGCTGCGCGCTATCTGGCGGAGACGCGGAACTTTGCGGGCAAGGTTGCGTTGATTTTCCAGCCCGCCGAGGAGGGCGGCGGTG
This sequence comes from Pseudomonadota bacterium, assembly GCA_038747015.1. GTDB lineage: Bacteria > Pseudomonadota > Alphaproteobacteria > Rhodobacterales > Rhodobacteraceae > Shimia_B. Next base: position 17,243 of record JBCDKE010000005.1, on the reverse strand, counting down.
GCGGTGACGTCATGGTCAAGGAAGGCATGATGGAGCGGTTCGATATTGCGGAAGTCTATGGCATCCACAATGCGCCGAATTTCGAGGAAGGTATGCTTTATACCACGCCCGGACCGATCATGGCGGCGGTGGATACCTTTCACATCGATATCAAGGGCAAGGGCGGCCATGGCGCGATGCCCCATGACACGGTGGACCCGGTGGTGGCCGCGGTGGGGATGGCGACGGCAATCCAGACGATTGTGAGCCGCAACCACTATGCGCTGCAGGACCTCGTGATCTCGGTGACGCAGATCCATGCGGGCACGACGGACAACGTGATCCCGGACACGGCCTACCTGAATGGCACGGTGCGGACCTTTGAAAAGGACGTGCAGGCCATGGTGATGAAACGGCTCGAAGAGATCGTGGCGGGGCAGGCGGCCTCCTACGGGGTAGAGGCGAAGCTGCGCTACGAAATCGGCTATCCGGCAACGGTGAATAACGCTGAGAAGGCGGCCTTTGCGGCCGATGTTGCTGGCGATGTGGCCGCGCAGGTCGAGCCCAATGCGCGGCGAGAGATGGGGGCCGAGGATTTCAGCTATATGCTGGAGGCGCGGCCTGGTGCGTATCTGTTCCTCGGGCAGGGGCCGTCGCCTGTCTGTCACCACCCGGCCTATGATTTCAACGACGCCATTGCGCCGATCGGGGCGTCGTTCTTTGCGCGAGTTGTGGAGCGGGCGGCACCGTTGGGATCGGCCTCGTGACGTCGGCCCACCCACCCCCTCCGCCACGAGGCCTTTGATATGAACGATCTCACACAAATGGATATGGCCCACGCTCTCAGGCCCTGGCAGTACACGGGCGCGGGGCTTGATCCTGTGGTCGTGGAACGGGGCGATGGCTGTTCGGTCTGGGACGTGAACGGCAATCGCTATCTCGATGCCGTGGGCGGGCTCTGGAACACGAATATCGGCCTTGGGCGCCGCGAGATGGCGGAAGTGATGGCCGAGCAGGCTGAAAAGCTGGCCTTTTCATCGACCTTTGGTGACATGTCGAATGCGCCGTCGGCAGAACTGTCGGCAAAGCTCGCCCATCTGGCGCCCACGGGGCTGAGCCATGTGCATTTTACCACCGGCGGGTCGACGGCCATCGACAGCGCGTACCGACTGGCCTGTTTCGTACAGGCGGCGCGAGGGTTTGAGGGGCGTCACCACATCATCGCGCGCCAGCATGCCTATCACGGGTCCACCCATATCAGCATGTCCATCGGCAACCGCGACGGCGATCGCGCGCCGGAGTTCCGCTATGAGGAGGACACGATCCACCACATCGGCGCGCCCGACACGCTGCGCGGCGGTGCCACGGTTGATGCTTGCGTCGCGGAACTGGAAGCCAAGATCACCGAGATCGGGGCGGAGCGGGTCGCGGCATTCTTTGCTGAACCTATTCAGGCCTCGGGCGGGGTCATCATGCCGCCGGAGGGCTATCTGAAGGCCATGGCCGAGGCCTGCCAGCGCCACGGCATCCTCTTTGTCGCCGATGAGGTCGTCACGGGCTTTGGCCGCATCGGCCACATGTTCGCCTCTGAGGCCCGCTATGGCGCGCAGCCGGATATCCTGTGCTGCGCGAAGGGGCTGTCATCGGGATATCAGCCCATCGGGGCGATGCTCTTTTCCGATGAGATCTGGGACACGCTGACGGCAGAGCCGCGTTGGTACACATCCGGGTTCACCTATTCCGGCCATCCCATTGCCTGCGCCGTGGCGCTGAAGAACATCGAGATCATCGAGGAAGAGGGGCTCTGTGCCCGTGCCCTCGAGATCGGATCGGTGTTTCAGGAGGGGTTGGCGAGCCTTTCTGAACTCCCTCTGGTGGGGGACGTCCGGGGAGAGGCACTGATCGGCTGTGTTGAGAATGTGCAAGACAAGGGCACTCTCGCGCTGCTACCCGACGCGCTGGATGTTGGAAAAAGAATATCTGACGCGGCGCAGAAATGGGGGCTTTTGGTGCGGCCTTTGGGTCATCTCAATGTGATGTCACCTGCGCTGACGATTTCCGAGGCCGAGGTTGAGTTCACCATAGAGACACTGGGCACAGCGATCCGCGAGGTGGCGGACGGGCTGGTGCGCGAAGGGGTGAGGATCGGCTGATGGCCCTGAAAGACAGCGAAAATGACGTGGACGGCGCCTTTACCCGCGAGGGGATGCGGGGACTAAGCTTTGAGAACGCCTTTGGCGGGGCGCTCAGCTATATGCGGCGGCGCTATACCAAGGATCTCAGCGGGGTTGATCTGGCGATCACCGGGGTGCCTTTTGATCAGGCGGTGACGAACCGGCCCGGCACGCGGCTCGGGCCGCGGGCGATCCGGGAGGCGTCGACGCTTCAGCCCTGCGATCCGCCCTATGGTTGGGACATCAATCCGCTGACGGAATTCGATCTGGTCGATTATGGCGATGTGGCCTTTGACTACGCCAAAGTGTCGGATTTCCCGGCCGCCCTGCAGGCCCATATCACGGGGATTCTGGCGGCGGGGGCGGGGTCGCTCGCGCTGGGAGGGGATCACTACATCACCTATCCGATCCTCAAGGCCTATGCCGAGAAATTCGGGCCGATCTCTCTCTTGCAGTTTGACGCCCATACCGACACCTGGGCGGATGACGACGAAAGCCGCATCGACCACGGCACCATGTTCTACAAGGCCGTGAAGGCCGGGATTGTGGATGTGGAGCATTCCGTGCAGGTGGGCATCCGCACGTTGAACCCAGACACGTTGGGCGTGCCGATCATCGACGCGCCCGAGGTCCATGTGGGCGAAGACGCGGCGGTGGCCAAGATCAAGGAGATCCTCGGCGACCGCCCGGTTTACCTGACCTTCGATATCGACTGCCTCGATCCGGCTTTCGCGCCCGGCACGGGGACGCCTGTCTCTGGCGGGCTCTCCAGCGCGCAGGCCCTTAAGATGCTGCGTGCGCTCAGGGGTATCAACATGGTGGGCGGCGACGTGGTCGAGGTTTCTCCCCCCTATGATGCCGGCAATTGCACGGCGATCGCCGGGGCCCATATGGCGATGGAACTTGCCTGCCTTTACTGCTGGAACCTCCGCGCGCGCTGGGCCTGCAATGGAGGCGCCTTTGCCTAGCCAACCCGTCAGCGGCAATGATCTGGCCCGGTTCTCGGGGCTGCAAACCTTCATGCGACTGCCCGCGCGGGAGAGCGCAGAGGGCCTCGATGTTGGTTTTATAGGGATCCCTATGGATATCGGCACCTCCTGGCGGTCGGGCACGCGGTTCGGGCCCAAGCAGTTGCGTCAGGAAAGCGCGATGATCCGGCCCTACAATATCCAGACGGGGGCGGCGCCCTTTGACGGGCTCGAGATGGGGGATCTCGGCGATGTGGCGCTGAATACATTCTCGCTGAAAGACAGCATCAGACTGATTCAGGAACACTATGAGGCCGCGCTGGCGCACCCGGTCATTCCGGTGGGTCTGGGGGGCGATCATACGCTGACGCTCCCCGTGCTGCGGGCCATCGCGAAAAAGCACGGGCCGGTGGCGCTCGTGCATGTGGATGCCCATGCGGATGTAAATGACGAGATGTTTGGCGAGCGGGAGACCCACGGCACTGTCTTTCGCCGCGCCTATGAGGAGGGGATCATCGTCCCTGAGAAGGTGTTTCAGGTGGGGCTGCGTGGGACCGGCTATACGGCTGAAGATTTTACCGAGGCGCAGGGCTGGGGGTTCAACATGACCCTTGCGCCCGAGATATGGGGCAAGAGCCTCGCGCCGTTAGCTTCTGATATTAAGGCGAAAGTTGGCGATCATCCGACCTATATCACCTATGATATCGACAGTCTGGACCCTGCATTCGCGCCGGGTACCGGGACGCCGGAAATCGGCGGGCTGACGACCTGGCAGGCGATGGAGTTCATACGCGGGCTGCGGGGGCTCAATGTCGTGGGGTTTGACCTCGTGGAGGTGTCGCCGCCCTACGATACGTCGGGCAACACGGCCCTTGTGGGGGCGAACCTGATCTTTGAGATGTTGTCGATCCTGCCTGGTGTGCCATATCGCTAGGCCATGAAAGCAGCGATCCTTTTAACCATCATTCTGGGAGCCCTCATGGCGTTCTTTCACTTTGTTCCTGTAGACGCGACGAGCGGTCGCGAGCGCCCCGACGCGGCGGCCGTAGGGGATCATCCTTTTACCGGAGGATTTTACGCGGTTCGTCCTTCGGACGGCATGGACAAGGACAAGATGCTGGAGGTGATTGAGGGGTCCAAGAGGACGCGCAAGCTGGCCGATGGGGTCTATGTCACCCGGTCACTGGTCTGGGGATTTCCGGACATCACCCATGTCTGGGAAGAGGGTGGAAACATGCATGTTTTCAGCCACTTGGTTTATGGACGCAGCGATCTGGGCGCGAACAAGCGGCGCATTGAAACGTGGCTGGACGAGATGGGCAGATAAAATCGGCCGCCGCTGAAAGCTCAGCTCGTCGCGCAACCGTTAAAGAGCTCGCGCCACATGGGGTTGTTCAGGCTCATCTGGCATTGCGCGGTGAACATGCGGCCGCCGACATCAAGACAGATGGTTTGACCCAACTCGATCCGGCTGCCGGTGGAATCGGTGCAGTAGCAATCCACGGTCTTTTGCTGGGCGATGGCCCCGGTGGCCGTGGCGGCGAGCATTGTAAAAAGCATGATGTATCGCATGGGCCTAGCTTAGCACAGGTGAGGTCTTGACCAAAGGGGCAGCATGGCGCACCTGAACACCCATGATCCCACGCGACACTCTTTTGCAAATCACCCAGCGTTTTGAATATCTGGAGGCCGCCATGGCAACCGGCGAAGGCGATATCGCCAAGCTGGGCAAGGAATATTCCGATCTGCGCCCCGTGGTGGAGCAGGTGCGCGCCTATGAGCAGGTAGAGGCCGATATCGCCGAGGCCGAGGCGATGCTCGACGACCCTGATATGAAGGAGCTGGCGGAGGAAGAGCTACCGACGCTGCGCGCCCGTTTGCCGGAGCTGGAGCAAGAACTGCGGATCGCTCTTTTGCCCAAGGACGCCGCCGACGCGCGGCCCGCGATGATCGAAATCCGTCCGGGGACGGGCGGGGATGAGGCGTCGCTTTTCGCCGGTGACCTCCTGCGCATGTATCAGCGTTATGCCGAGGGGCAGGGCTGGAAATTCAACATTGTGGAAGAGCAGGCAACTGAACTGGGCGGCATCAAGGAAGTGGTCGTCCACGTCCAGGGCGAGGGTGTCTTTGCCAAGCTGAAATATGAAAGCGGCGTGCACCGGGTGCAGCGTGTGCCGACCACGGAGTCAGGTGGGCGTATCCATACCTCGGCGGCCACGGTGGCCGTGCTGCCGGAGGCCGAGGACGTGGACATCCATATCGACGCCCAAGACATCCGGATCGACACCATGCGCGCGTCGGGCGCGGGCGGTCAGCACGTGAACACCACGGATTCAGCGGTGCGCATCACGCATATCCCCACGGGGATCGTGGTGACATCGTCTGAGAAATCGCAGCACCGCAACCGTGAGATCGCGATGCAGGTCCTCAAGGCGCGGCTCTACGATGCGGAACGCCAGCGGGTGGACAGCGAACGGTCCGCAGACCGTAAGGCACAGGTGGGATCGGGCGACCGGTCGGAGCGGATCCGAACCTATAATTTCCCGCAGGGGCGGATGACGGATCACCGCATCAACCTGACGCTCTACAAGCTCGACGCCGTCATGGGCGGTGATCTGGAAGAGATTATCGGCGCGCTTCAGGCAGAATCGCAGGCCCGTGCGCTGGCGGAGCTGGACGGGTGATCATTGCAGAGGCTTTGGCAGAGGCGCGCGCGGCGCTGGCCCATGTCGACGGTGGTGCGCGGGATGCGCGCTGGCTTTTGGCGTCAGCGCTCGGCGTCAAACGGGACCGTCTGACGCTGATGGAGCGCGACGAGATCGGCGATGACAAGTTGACTGCGCTACGCGCCATGGTGGCAAAACGCGCCCATTACGTGCCGGTATCGCATCTGATCGGCGAGCGGGAGTTCTATGGGCGGATGTTCTACGTGACCCGCGATGTGCTGGACCCCCGGCCGGAGACAGAGACGCTGGTGGCCGCCGCTCTGGAAGAGCCTTTCGAGCGGGTTCTCGATCTCGGTACGGGCTCCGGCGCGATCCTGATGACGCTTTTGGCAGAACAAGTCGACGCAACGGGGCTCGGCACGGATGTGTCGATCGGGGCGCTAGCCATTGCAGAAAAGAACGCGCGCCGGATGGCTCTCCTGAAGCGGGTTCAGGTAATCAGGTCCGACTGGTGGGAGACGGTGACCGGCCAGTTCGATCTGATCGTGTCGAACCCGCCTTACGTCGCGCAGGCCGAGATGGCTGGTCTGGGGCCTGAGCTGCGGCACGAGCCGCAAGGGGCTTTGACCGATGGCGAAGACGGGTTGAGCGCCTATCGCGCGATCCTTTGGGGTGCCTCCGAGTTCCTGGCCCCCGGCGGGCGCATTGTGCTGGAGTTTGGCGCGGGGCAGGCCCGCGCCGTCGAAGAAATCGCCCAAGCGGCGAGGTACACAGATACCGAATTCCGCCAAGACATGGACGGGCGGGACCGCGTCCTGATCGTAAAAGCCGACAGTTAACGCGGATTTGCACTGTTTTTTTGCCCATTAGCTGCAAAATGGCTTGCGACATGGGTTCTGACGTGCAAACTGCCCATATCCGCTGGCTGAGCCCGCTCGCCGCAGGTGTTAATCTTAAAATTCGTGACATAGGCCCGGAGCGCAGTCACGACCTGAGCCAAACCACGGGCTGGACAAGTAACTTTATGAGATCATCCAAATCGCGTTCGCGGTCCAAGAACCGCAACAATAATAATCGTTCCATGGGCAATGTTGTGAATCGCGTGTTCGATTCATCGGGGCCCGAGGGGAAAGTGCGGGGCACGCCCCAGCAGATCATCGACAAGTACAACCAGCTGACCCGCGACGCACAGCTGTCCGGGGACCGCGTGGCCGCTGAGAACTTTCAGCAGCATGCAGAGCATTACACCCGCCTTCTGAGCGAAGCGCAGAAGGAGCAGGAGGCGCGCCGCGAAGAGCAGGAGCGCCAGAACCGTGAGCGCCAGGCAGAGCGTGACCGCGAGCGCGCGGAACGTCAGGAGCGTGAATCGAATGCTGGCAGTCAGGGTGGTCAGTCTTCGGTCGAGGATCCCGGCGCAGGCGATCAGCCCGATATGGTTGTGGCTGGCGAAAGCAGCCTCGTGGAAACGCCTGAAAGCGCGCCCAAGCCGAAACGGTCCCGTAGCCGCAAGCCTAAGGCCGAGGCGGCAGCGGAACCTGCAGGAGAGGCAGCGCCAGAAGCCGGCGACGCGCCGGAAGCGGCTGAGTAAATAAACTTCAGAGTACTTGTGAGAGCGCGCAGAAGCGCTCCACATCTATTTCCTCTGCTCGTGACGTGGGTTTGATCCCCACGCTTTCCAATCTGTCTTCGAGATCGGGTGCCATGCCTTTGAGGCTTGCGCGCAGCATTTTGCGACGTTGCCCAAAGGCGCGCTGCGTGAGCTGGGCGAGCTTGGCCGCGTCGGCGGGGTAGCGCGGTTCGGGCAGGCCGGTGACGTGTACCACGGCGGAATGGACCTTGGGCGCGGGCTGGAATGCCTCGGGCGGGAGCGTCATGACAATGCGCGCCTCTGATCGCCATTGCGACAGGATCGCGAGGCGTCCGTAGGCCTTGCTTCCAGGCCCTGCCACGATGCGTTCGGCGACTTCTTTCTGAAACATCAACGTCAGGCTCTGCCAGAAGGGGGGCCATTCCGGTGGGGACAGCCACCGGGTGAGGAGCTCGGTACCCACATTGTAGGGCAGGTTGGCGACGATCCGGATCGGTTGGGTCAGGTGCTCGTTGGCGTTGATGGTCAACGCGTCGGCGTTGATGACCTCTAGCTGGCCCGGATAGGCCTCGGCGATTTCGGCGAGTGCAGGTAGGCAGCGGCTGTCTTTTTCGATGGCCAGCACCCGGCGCGCACCTTCGGCGAGGAGCCCACGGGTGAGGCCGCCGGGGCCGGGCCCCACCTCAAGTATATCGGATCCCGCAAGATCACCCGCCTGCCGCGCGATTTTGGCCGTCAGATTGAGGTCGAGCAGGAAGTTTTGACCGAGCGATTTCTTAGCGCGCAAGTCATGGGTGGCGATCACGTCGCGCAGGGGCGGGAGATCGTCGATCTGCATCAGCGGGCCATTTCATCGGCCATGCGCAGGGCTGCGATCAGGCTGTCGGGGCGGGCGATGCCTTTGCCCGCGATGTCAAAGGCCGTGCCGTGGTCAGGCGAGGTGCGCACGAAGGGCAGGCCCAGCGTGACGTTCACACCGCCATCGAAATCCAGCGTCTTGATCGGGATCAGGGCCTGATCGTGATAGGCGCAAATGGCGACATCATAGCCCTCGCGCGCGCGGGCGTGGAACATGGTATCGGCGGGGTGCGGGCCGGTGACGGCGTATCCCTCTGAGGCGAGCCGGGCCACGGCGGCGCGCATCCAGTCCAGTTCCTCTGTTCCCATTTTGCCGTCTTCGCCGGCATGGGGGTTGAGGCCCGCGATGGCGATGCGTGGGGCCGCGATGCCAAAATCGCGTTTCAGCGCATCATGGGTGATTTCAACCTGCTTGCGCAGGAGCGGTTCTGTCAGTGCTGTGGGCACGTCGGCGAGCGCGATGTGGATCGTAGCGGGCACGACGCGCAGGGCGTCGCAGGCAAGCATCATGACGACATCCTCGACCCCGGCCAGATGGGCGAGGAATTCCGTGTGGCCGGGATGGGCGAAGCCCGCACCGTCCTGAAGCGCAGCCTTGTGGATCGGTGCGGTGCACAGCGCCCGGCAGCGGCCGTCGCGGACCATCTCGACGCCGGTTTCGATGGCTGTAATGACGCCCGCCGCGTTGGCCGGGTCAGCGGAACCCTTCACGACACGGCCGCCATAATCCTGCCGCCATACTGGCATGGCGTGGGCCGCTGTGGTCAAAGCTTCGCCCACTTCGGAGATCGCCTGCCAAGGGAGATCAAGCGGCAGGTGGGACGGATCGCCAACCCAAAGGAAGGGCAGATCACCGCGCAGTTTCTCCCACGCAAGTTGTGCGATTTCGGGGCCGATTCCGGCTGGTTCGCCGCCGCTAAGAGCGATGGGTGCGTTCTGCATCATTGAACGGTGATAACTGCCTCGGACAGCAGTTCTGCGAGAAACCCGTCGGCGAACCCCGACAGTCGTTGTGAGCGTAGCCTGTTACGGATTTCTTCGCGGTCTGCATCCTCGGCGATCGTCGGCACGCGCGAGCAAAGCATCAGGAACACCAGTGTTTGACCATTCGCCCGTGTGAGCGATGTCGACACTTCGTTTGCATCGAGTTTTGCAAGCTCGATGGCCACGTCTTGGGGGATGTCTTCGGGAGTTTTTGCGCCGCGCTCGAGTGCCTCTGGCGCCATGTTGCTGGCTTCGCCGTAGAGATCATCACAGTTGTCGACGCGTTCTGCGATCTGGTCCGCGCGTTGCAAGGTGGCCTCACTTCGACCGCCTTGAAGATAAAGCGCTGCGTAGTCGATGGCTGTGGATGCGGCCGGGGTACCTTCGGTTTCCTCGATCGCACGGAGCTGGAAGAGGACGATCGCATTCTCAATCTGAATTGGTTCAGAAACCTCGCCCGGACGAAGGCCCAATACGATGGGCCGCAGACCGCCAGGTAGCTGGTCAAGGCGCACCCAGTCGAGCTGTCCGCCATTCTGCCGGCTCTGGCTGACAGACAGGCGTGACGCCTCGTCCTGGAACTGCGAAATCGATGTGATCTCTTGCAGGCGTTCGGCATTTCGCTCTGCTACCGCGATTTCGTCACCAATCGGGCGGGCGGGCAAAATGATTTCATTGAGCAAGACGCGAATGATGGAGCCGCCTGACCCGGACTGCGCCAGGGCACGGTCGATTTCTTCCTCAGAAATTTGCGCACGCGCATTGAAACGCGCGCGGATCAATTCGCGCCACAGCACGCTGACCTCGACGTAATCGCGCAGGGTCGTTTCTTCGATCCCATCAGTGCTGAAGTTGCGGATTGCTTCATCAAGGCTGACATTGGCGCGGCCCGCAAACTCCTCCATGGCGCGCTGTGAACCTTCCGGCGATAGACCAAGGCCGGCTCTCGTGGCGGCGGCCAACTTTAATTTGTCCTCAACAAGTTCCCGCAAGGCAATCTCGCGGGTGATGCCGGGCCGACCAAGGGCGGTTAAGAAACGTTGCCTTTGATCCAACTCGAAAGCTGTGATCGCTGCCTCATCCACCGTCGCAACCGTCCTAAACGGTGATTGTGCAGACGCCGCATAGGGCAACAGAAACATAGCAAATGCTGCGAAAATCACGAAGCGGCGCATTGGGTGGCGTCCTTGTTTTGTCTTACCCACATGATGACGCGCGGCGCTCAGCGGCAGATCCCCTACCGAAGCCGCGCAGCCCCACTGTGAGGCTGAGGTCTGTATTCGACGAAACGTTACCTGAGTCAGCAAAATCGCGCGAGGCCGAAAGTATGATCTCTACGCACTCGTTAACGTAAGTGAGCCCCAGGCGCGCGCGTGTCGTTGCGGAATCCGTAAAGTCGTAGCGCCAGCTGGCGCGGCCCGTAAAGTAGTCATTAAAATCATACGAGGTTCGCAGAGCTAGTTCGGAGGATTGTCCCGCTCGATCTTCTTCTAGATCCGGAGCTAGGAACGCGTAGGTCCCTGCCAATGTAAAACCTTCTTGGCGGTAGGTCGCGCCGAATTCATTCTTGTTAAAATCCAGATTGTCATCGACCAGAAGGCGGCCAATAATATCAAAACGTTGGCCCATATTGAGACTACCAGATACGATCCAACTGGAGATGTCCTCGCTCAGGCCAGAGGATTCAGAAAAGTCGTTGCTGCCGGATATCCGCTGCACACGGCCCACGGTAAGATCGCTGGACCATCCGTCGGGGCCGGTTCTTAGCCAAGTCAGACCCAAGTTCACCCGCGCGCCGTCCTCGATGACGTCAAATCCTGGTGCGCGGTTCAGCGCGAAAAGATTGCCTTCGTCGAATTCTACGCGGGTGGCGTCTTGGTTGGGGACATCGTCACTGCTTGCTGAACTCCATGCCAATTGTACGCGAGGTTCGATGATGTGCACTGCACCGGTTTCCGAGGTACGCGTCATGGGGAGGCGCATCCCAATGGAAGCGCCGCTTGAAAACCGGGTGGCAATGCTGTCGAAGTTTGGATCGTCTGCAATGAAGAATGCGTCCCCCGCGACGAGCGCCTCAGCATCAAAGAGAACGCCGTAGGGGCCCAGAGTTCCCGCCCTCCAGTCGAGAGAGAGGCCCGTTCGCGTCACGTCCAAGCCGTCAGACAGGCCATCGCCGTCATCGTCTTCGGTGGTGTCAGAACTACGGAAACCGCCATTGAAGCTAAACGACAAAAGGGCGTCGCCACCTAGTGCCGGTTGGAAGCGCAAATCACGGTAGCCGTCCAAGAGCACCCCAGGGAATGTGCCTCCGGTTTCTCCGACCCGGCGGCTACGAATGCTAACGAGCTCGACAAAGTTGTCTTCGGTGGCGGTGGTCCGTTCTAGGCTGATGGCGCTATCGAGACGGTCTTTGTCCGAATAGTTATAGTCCGAGAAATATACCCGATCCGATAGTGCCTCGATATCGAACTTTAGTTTGACGGCTCGGGGAAGGTTAAATGCCCCTGCTGCTTCGACCCCCAAGCGCGTTCCTTCGCCGCTGAAATCATCGTTGCTGATGTAGGTGTTCCAGAAGAGTGAGCCATTCACAAATTCCTGGCGGTACAGCAATTCAAGCGTTTTAGATTCGGTGGTTATCCAAGGGGCGACCGTCAAATCAGCATGGTCGCCTAGCGTGAAGAAATACGGAACACGAAGCCCGCTGCCTTGCAAACTGGAGGACGTGTATTCCGGGAACAGAAACCCGTTGCTGCGTGCAAGAGAGGGGTCCGGCAATCGCAGGCGGGGCAGGTAAAAGACCGGCACATCCAGGATACGCAGTTGGGCGTGTTCGAAGTAAAGTTGCCTTTCCAATTCGTCATGGACGACGCGCCTCGCACGGATTTGCCATAGAGGGGGGCGGTCGCTTCCGCAGACATGGCAGGACGTGGCAGCGATCTTGTAGGCCTGATTATACCGACCGGCCACGCGCTGCATTTCGACGGCGGAAACTTGGAACTGTTGGTCAAAGACGAGCCGGGCGCTGCGCAAGATGCCAACACCGAGGCCTTCTGAAAGTTCGCCCTGATCTGCGAGGATTACGGTGTTTCCGGGGCGGCGGATTTCAATTGGACCCTCTATGGTGAGCTGATCTGTATCCCCGTTATAGGTTACCTGTGGGGCCCTAAGGCGGGTGTCCCCCTGGATGATTTCAACGTTGCCTTCTGCTATCAGCAGACCCTCTGGCGTCAGCTCAACCCTGTCCGCGATGAGTGTCGACGGCTGCTGCGCGACCAAGGGCAGCGCTAGGCAGGCAAACAGTAGAGCTAAGAGAAGCCTCATTAGCCGTCCTCAAGGTGCAAGAGCAGTCCAAGCGCCAAGCCAATTGCGCCGAGTGGTGGTGCCCATGCTGCTAGGAGAACGGGCATTTGCCCGTTCTCCCCAAGGATCTGAGCAAAGTTTCGAATGAAGTAGATCGCAAATCCCAACAAGATCGCATTTAGGACGAGAAGGCCGGTTTTTCCGCTCCGGTTGTGGCGCATGGTGAATGCCGCGCCGATCAACAGCATCGCCACCATGAATACGGGCAAAGCGATTTCCATATGGAACCAGATCAGGTGACGCCGCGCCGAAAAGCCTGCGCGTTCCAGCTGTGAGATGAATTCCGGTAGTTCCCAGATCGTGATGGCCGAGGGGGAGCCAAAGCTATCTCGGATTCCTTCGCGGGTGAGTTCGGAAGGGACGCGCAGCTGTTCGTAGTAGCGCGCTGCTAGCTCTGGATTTGGGGTTTTGGTCAGCGGCCAGACCTTGGCTTGCGACAGGTCCCATCCGCCAGCCTTCAGGGTCGCAGTCGATGCCTCTACTCGGCGCACGGGGTCGCCAGTACTTGAGAAGCTGACGAAGGTAACATCACGCAAGGTTGTTCCATCCAGGTCAGAGCTAAGGGCGCGTATGACCGTCTGCCCATTCTCGTTACCTTGGCGTAGCCACAGGCCCTGGCCAGAGATTGATAGCGTGGACGTGCTGCCATCGCTGATGGCGTTGGTGCGCGCCTCGTACTCCTTGGCCATGGAAGCGACCATTGGATTGAACAAGGCCACCGTGATCCCGCCCAAGGCCAACGTCACAACGACCGGCGCAATAAGCGAACGCATGGCTGACCGACCTGATGCACGTGCCACCACCAATTCGGACGTCCGCGCAAGTCCCAGAAAAAGTGTTAAAGCTGCAATGATCACAACGAGGGGCATCGTCTGGTAGAATGCCACTGGCGCGGATAGCGCGGCGAGCTGGAAGAGCTCACCAAAGCTGACATTTTCGCCCGCGAAGCGGCGAATCTGTTCCATAAGGTCCAAGAGAATAGCCAATCCGAGAAGGATCACGAAAACCGCGCCAAAGCTGCGCAGGTATCGCATTGCAAAGTACCGGTGGAGCGTCATGTCGCGGTTGCCTCTATTGAGGGCTTTGACATGCGTCGGTTGCGATCGGCAAAAAGCAGCGCCGCCCAAGCGAGCAAAAGACCCAGTGCGGAGGGAAGATACGCCAGAGCCCAGGTCGCGGGGTTCTCAATTATTTGCCGCGCGGCGACACCTTCGAGGGATTTGAGCGCAACGAGCAACACAAGTGCGACGACGATCTGCTTCCATATCCCAAAACGCGTGAAACCTGCGGACATTAAAACGGCAAAGCCCAGCAACGCTGCCACCAGTGGAAAGAGGGGCTGTGCAAAACGTTCATGCAACTCTTGCGCGAATTCACCTGCGGAGCGACGAGTTAGGGCCAGTGCCTCTGGCGTGGGATCTAGAAGCAAGGCTGTTGGCAGTTCCCTCAGGCTGGGTCTGCTTGTCCTTGCGGGGTCCACCAGGCTTCCAATGTCGATGACGGCGTCGTCGAACGTCGTTAGGAAGAGCGTGTTAAGTTGCGGGTCCAGTGTTTGCGACTGGCCGTCCAGCATCACGAGCTTTGGGCCGTCGTCAGATTTTACTAAAAACGCCCGCTCTGCGGTGAAAATCTGATCTTTCTGGTCCGGAATCGCATCTGCGAGGAAGACGTCCAAAAGCTCCCCTTCTGGAGTCATGTTACGGATGTAGAGTGTCGAACCCGCACCCGGATGTGTGAACATACCTTCGCGCAAAAGCCGTGCGGTGACGTTCTGGCGCACCTCACTTTCGCGAATGCCCAGCCGCTCTTGGGAAACTGGGACCAGCACATGCATCAAGATGGCCATCATCACGCCGGCGATAAGCCCAAAGAAGATGACCGGCCGCGACATGCGACGGGCGCTGTAGCCGGTGGCTTGCATGACGGTAATTTCGCTGTCGGTCGACATGCGGTTTGTCACGTAAAGAACGGCGGCAAAGGCGGCGACGGGTAGTACGATCCGGATCAGATTGGGCAGGGAGAGCGCGGTAAACTCCAAGAAAACCACGGCGGTCTGACCATCAGCAATCAGCTGGTCAAAAAGCGACACTGCCTGGTTTACCCAATAGATGAATACCAAAACGAGGGAGAAGAATCCGAAGAGCTGTAGGCATTGCGCCAACATGTATCGGTCAAAGCGCGCCATGCCCGAAACCAGTTCTCCTAATCGTCACGTTCGTTGGCAAGAGGCTATTCGATTTGGCCCACGGGGAAAAGCAAAGACGCGTCCCAAAGCGCGGATGCGGCTGGCCATTGCCGGTGACCGGCCCTACGTATGGTGCGATCTTATCGGAGAACTAGAAATGACCGCGCCGCTATCCTTCGACTTTGCCGAAACCGAGCTCGACCAAATCGCTGAACAGGAAGGCCAGGTCGCCGTGTTTGTCGAACCTTCGGGCAAGCTGGACCAGACCGGTCGTCGTGTGAATCGTCTTATGAAGGGCGCTTTGGAGCGGTTCGCAGAGAGCGAGTCTTTCGCGGATATGAGCGAAGGTGATGTGCGCGAGCTTTTTTATCCGGCCGGGATGCCCGCGCGTGGGGTTCTCGTGGCGAAATTGTCGCGGCGGCCAGCTGAGACGGATGCGCGGAAGGCAGGGTCCGCCATTGGTAAGTTCAAGGGAAAAGGCGGGCTGCTCGTGCTTGCCGGGTCCATTCAGCGTGCGCATATGATCGTCGAAGGCATCGCGCTTCGCGCGTATGCCTACACGGCGATGAAAAGCGAACAACCTGAGGCACCCGGCGGCGTGACGGTAATGGCAAACAAGCCTGATGAACTCGCTGCCGCCTCCTCCGGCCCGCTGGCAGTGGCAGAAGGCGTGTTCTTTACCCGCGATCTCACCAACGCGCCGGCGAACCACCTGACCACGGTTAACTTTGCCGAACAACTGGCCGCGATGGCCGATCTCGGGATGAACGTCGAGGTGCTGGATGAACCCGAGCTGGAAAAGCTCGGCATGCGGACGCTGCTGAGCGTGGGGCAGGGATCGTCGGCCCCCTCGAAGGTCGTCGTGATGCAGTGGAACGGCGGCGGTGACGAGGAGCCCTTTGCACTCGTGGGCAAGGGCGTGGTCTTTGACACAGGCGGCATCTCGTTGAAACCGGCGGGCGGCATGGAAGATATGACGATGGATATGGGGGGCGCGGGCGTCGTGGCCGGCGTCATGCGCGCTGTGGCCAAGCGCAAGGCCAAAGCCAATGTAGTGGGTCTCGTCGGGCTGGTGGAAAACATGCCGGGACCCGATGCGACACGACCCGGCGACGTGGTGACGTCGATGAAAGGCGACACAGTCGAGATCATCAACACCGATGCCGAGGGCCGCTTGGTTCTCGCAGACGTGCTCTGGTACACGCAGGAGCGGTTCAAGCCCGTTGGCATGATCAATCTGGCGACGCTGACCGGAGCAATCATCATTGGGCTGGGGCACGAAATGGCGGGCGTCTTCTCAAACTCGGACGATCTGTCGGCCAAGTTCCTGAAGGCCTGCGATGACGAGGACGAAGGCGCGTGGCGGATGCCGCTGTCGCCGGCCTATGACAAGCAGCTGAAAAGCCAGATCGCCGACATGAAAAACGTGGGCGGACGTCCTGCGGGGTCGATCACGGCCGGGCAGTTCCTGCAGCGTTTTGTGCTCGATGACATGCCTTGGGCGCATCTCGATATTGCGGGCGTGGCCTCGGTCAAATCCGACACCTCCTACGCGCCCAAAGGGGCCACGGGCTGGGGTGTGCGCGCGCTGAACCGCCTGATCGCGGACAATTACGAAGGCAAATGACCGCCCGGTTCTACCACCTCACCGAAAGCTCGGTGGATCAGACCGCCCGCATGCTGATTGAGAAATCGCTTCAGGCGGGCTGGCGGGTGGCGGTCCATGGGACCGACCTTGAGCGTCTGAAATGGCTGGATGAAAAGCTGTGGCTGGGGCCCGAGGACGGATTTTTGCCCCATGGGCTTGCAGGGGGCGACCACGATGCAGCGCAGCCTGTTTTGCTCACCGATGGAGCCGAGGCGGCCAATGATCCGCACTGTGTGATGTCGATCGACGGCGCTGAGATTGCGCCTGAAGTGGCGCAGGCCAAGGAGCGGGCTTTCGTGCTGTTTGACGGGCAAGACGGCGAAGCCGTGGCCCGCGCGCGGGTGCAGTGGAAAGCGATGACCGAGGCTGGAGTTTCGGCGCAGTACTGGGCGCAAGAGGCTGGGCGCTGGGTGATGAAGGCAGAGAAGTAGGGTGCGCATTGCGCACCGTCGCTAGCGTATCAGCGTCAGCCGCCCGTCCTGAATTTGCAGCGTCTCAAAGCGGTTGAGATAGCTCATACCGAGGAGCGAGAGGTTCATCTCGCCGCTATTGACCGAGGCGCGAACTTGCTCGTCGCGGAACTCACCCAGCTCTACGGAATCTAGCGTCACGCGGGCGATGTCCACGGGGCCATTGGCGGTCATTGCCTGGCCGAAAAAGGCGAGATTTTCCAGATCGATACCCACCCTACGGGCGTCGGCGTCGCTGAGCACCACATCGGTGGCGCCGGTGTCGACTACGAACTCTACGGGTACGTCATTGACGTCTAGCGTCAGGTAGAAATGCCCGTCCGGGCGTCGTGGGACGCTGATCTCGGACGCAGATACGAGGGC
>JBCDKE010000004.1:0-75026 GCA_038747015.1 Pseudomonadota bacterium | reverse complement strand
CCCGGCATGTTGTAGGAGTTCGACGTGGTCAGGAACATCACGTTCGACAGGTCGTATTCCACCTCCAGATAGTGGTCCACAAAGGTCGAGTTCTGCTCAGGATCCAACACCTCCAGCATGGCCGACGCCGGGTCGCCCCGAAAGTCCTGCCCCATCTTGTCGATTTCATCGAGCAGGATCAGCGGGTTCGTCGTCTTTGCCTTCTTCAAGGCCTGGATGATCTTGCCCGGCATGGAGCCGATGTAAGTCCGGCGATGACCGCGAATCTCGCTCTCATCGCGCACGCCGCCCAGCGAGATACGAATGAATTCGCGCCCCGTAGCCTTGGCTACGGATTTGCCCAGCGAGGTCTTACCCACGCCCGGGGGTCCCACGAGGCACATGATCGGCCCCTTGAGCTTCTTCGAGCGCTGCTGAACCGCCAGATACTCAACGATCCGCTCTTTGACCTTTTCGAGGCCATAGTGATCGTCATCGAGCACCTTTTGGGCCTTGCTCAGATCCTTTTTCACGCGGGACTTCGTGCCCCATGGGATCGACAGGATCCAATCCAGGTAGTTGCGCACTACCGTAGCCTCGGCGCTCATCGGTGACATATTCTTGAGCTTCTTCAGCTCCGCGTCGGCCTTTTCCTTGGCCTCTTTGGACAGCTTGGTGTTGGCGATGCGCTCTTCGAGCTCCGCCACTTCGCCCGCACCGTCTTCGCCGTCGCCCAGCTCCTTCTGAATGGCCTTCATTTGCTCATTCAAATAGTATTCGCGCTGGGTGCGCTCCATCTGGCTTTTGACGCGGGTTTTTATCTTTTTCTCGACCTGCAGAACGCTCATTTCGCCCTGCATGAGGCCATAGACCTTCTCCAGGCGCTCACTGACCGAGAGCGTCTCCAAAAGCTCCTGCTTTTGGTGCACTTCGATGCCAAGATGCCCCGATACGAGGTCCGCTAGCTTCTGCGGGTCGCGCGTGTCGCTGACCGCGGTCAACGCCTCGTCAGGAATGTTCTTTTTGACCTTCGCGTAGCGCTCAAACTCTTTGGCCACGGACCGAACGAGCGCTTCCACGGCTTCTTCGTCGCCGGGCATCTCGGTGAGGTACTCGGCGCTAGCCTCAAAGTAGTCGGGGTTCTCGTGATACTCGGTGATGCGCACGCGCGCGCGACCTTCGACCAGTACCTTAACGGTGCCATCGGGCAGCTTGAGCAGCTGAAGCACGTTCGCCAGCACACCAGCCTTGTAGATGCCCTCCGCTTCCGGTTCGTCTTCGGACGGGTCTACCTGGCTCGAGAGCAGAATTTGTTTGTCTTCCCGCATCACTGCCTCAAGGGCGCGGACGGATTTGTCGCGACCTACGAAAAGCGGAACGATCATGTGGGGGAAAACGACGATATCCCGCAACGGGAGAACTGGATACGACGGTGCCAAGGGCTCTTGCATGTGCTTTTCCTCAATTTCGGCAAAAGGCTGGGGTCCCGGATGCGGCAACCTCGTGGCCTTTTCCTGTGCAACTTGCGCTACGTATGGGGTGGTTGGTGCGCTTTCAACCTTATCTAGTGCTCTTTGCGGACCTTGCCCGCTCTCGCTGCCATGGGCAAGGTGGCCCGGCAGGTTTGGTGCAAATTAGGTGAACACTTTCGCTCACACAGGCCTGATATTGAATATCACGCGCACGGACCGCAATTCGTGTATGTATGTTGTCAGCACCTCTTTCCGACCTGAAGGGAGCCTTTAATGTTGCGTTTTATGCCTCTTGCCGCTGTTGCCTTGTTGGCAGCCTGCACTGCCAAAGCGCCCATCACGCAACCTCCCGTGGAAATGAGTTTCGCCGAGACCGAAAGGACCAAGGCGATCACAGGGGTCGATACCGTCAACATCCGTGCACGCCTGAGAACCGGTAACCAATCAGCAGAGCTCGCGAATGTGCCATGCCGATTGTCTGGCCCTGGCTTTAGCGCTCAATTTCTAACGCCTGCGAGCGTGGAACTGCCTGTGTTTGGCAATACGGCGCCACAACTCGCCTTGTCCTGCGAATATGAGGGCGAGACCAAGTCATCGTCCCTGAATGCTCGCAACGTTTCCGAAGATCAGCGACGGGAAGACCTCCGGCGTGCCTATGACAGACGTTACTGGCCGGGTGGTGGCGTTTTCATTGGGGTCCAGTTTTCACGTCGTGGCCCCGATGGTTTTGATATCTTCCGCTACCCTGACAGAACTTTGACGTTCAACCGCTAAGCCTGCGCGTTTTAGTCTCGTCGCCTTGGCTTTCAAGCCTCCGCGCTACTTGTGCGTAGGTGTTTGAAGGAGCCACATTTTGACGATGTTTATCGATAGCAGTGCTCTGCTTTTGACCGCCATTCTTCTGGGCGGGATGACCTTTTTCAGCTTTGGGTTTGCGCCGGTGCTGTTCAAACAACTGCCGATGGAACAGGTGCGCCCGATCCTCAGAGGCACTTTCCCTTACTACTATGGCGCCATTATTGCGGTAGCGATTGCCGCCTCCCTCGCAGCTGGCTTCGTGAGCCTTTTGTCATGGGCGCTGCTAGGCGTCATCGCAGCGTCAACAATCTACGCGCGCCAGATTCTGATGTATCAGATCAACGACGCCGCCGATCGCGAAGACAAAAAGGCCTTCGGCCGCCTGCACGGTCTCTCGGTGGTGATCCAGCTGATCCAACTGGTGCTCTGCGCCTGGGCGCTGTTGGCACTGTAACCCTTTGAGGTAGCAAGGCGACGCCACTGCGCAATCGACGGGACGCCCTTACGGCGCGTCGATCACACTTACCCCAAGCGGCTCAGCACCACGGTGACCTCCGGCTTTTTACCGATCTCGCCCATGGACGTGTTGCGCACGATCCTGCGAAGTTCGTCCTCGAGCTTGCCGTCATCCTTCAGCGTCCGCGCCGATGCACGCATCATGAATTGGTTTAGGTCTTCTTCGAGCACATCCACCAACGGCGCGTTCGACGATCCAGTCTCTGCCAGGCCCTTGAGCTCGCACCAAGGCTCCCCCACGGGCTCGTCATCTTCGAGTATCACCGACACCATGACATGGCCATTCAGCGCCATGCGGATCCGGTCGCGTACAACGCCATCCATGGCGCCGATCTTGGTGGTGCCATCGAGATAGGTCCGCCCGGTATCGACATAGCCGCAAACGCGCGGCGCGTTGCCAGCCAGATCTACCATGGTGCCGTTCACGGCGATCACCGTCTGACGCCCACCGGCATCCGCCAGCTTGGTATGCTCGCGAAGGTGTCGATGCTCGCCATGCATGGGCACCACCATCTGCGGGTTAGTCAGCTCGTGCATGCGTTCCAGATCAGGCCGGTTCGCATGGCCGGACACGTGGTAAAGACCCGACGCATCATCCACGACGTCCACACCCATCTCCGAGAACTGGTTAATCACCCGGATAACGCCGCGCTCATTGCCCGGAATGGTCTTTGACGAAAAGAGAAAGAGGTCCCCCTCCTTCATCGTCAGACCGCGATACTTGCCGTTGGCCAACTGCGCCGAGGCCGCGCGCCTCTCCCCCTGGGATCCTGTCACCAAAAGCATCAGATTACCGCGCGGAATGTCCAGCGCATCCTCAGCGGTCACGGTTTTCGGAAAGTCTTCCAAAATACCGGTCTCAATCCCCGCTTCGACCATGCGCCGCATGGCGCGCCCCAAAAGGCAGATAGACCGCCCCGCCCGTGCGCCCGCTTCGGCCAGCGTTTTCACCCGCGCGATGTTCGACGCAAAAGTCGTGGCCACGACCATGCCTTCGGCGTCGGCCACCAGCTTTTCGATCTCCGGCCCGACAGAGGCCTCTGAGCGCCCCGGATGATGCGAGAATACATTGGTTGAATCGCAAACGAGCGCCTTGATCCCGCCCTTGGCGATCTCGCCGAACATCTCCGGATCAAAAGGCTCGCCCACGCCCGGCGTCTCGTCGAGCTTGAAATCCCCCGAATGAAAAACGCGCCCCGCCGGGCACTCGATGAGGAGGCCCGAGGATTCCGGGATGGAATGCGATACCGGCACAAAGGACACTTTGAATGGCCCCGCCTCGACGCTCTCCGGGTATTTTGAGACTGTCGTAACCGCCTCCGGGGCGATGCCAAATTCATCCAATTTGCGCCGCGCGATATTTGCCGTGAAAGCCCGGCAGAAAATCGGCGCGCCTAGCGCCTCGAATGTGTGGTGCACCGCGCCCACGTGGTCCTCGTGCGCATGGGTGATGAATATGCCGTCAATCCGGTCGCGGCGTTCTTTGAGCCACGCGATATCCGGCAGGATCAAGTCCACGCCGGGGGTGCCGTCCATATCCGGGAAAGTCACACCCAGATCGACAACGATCAGACGCTCCGCCTCTTCGGGGCCATACCCGTAGACATAACAATTCATGCCCACTTCCCCTGCGCCTCCGAGGGGAAGGTAAATCAGTCTCTCGCTCACTTAGTTTTCCTTGTTATAGCGATGGATCACGGTCAACCCGTGCATCGTGAGGTCATCCTCAAAGGCGTCAAATAGGTCTTCGGCCTGCTCAAACAATGGCGCCAGGCCTCCGGTAGCCACGACCTTCATGGGCCGATCCCGTTCCGCCTTGATCCGGGCCGTGACCTCCTTGATCAACCCGACATAGCCCCAGAACACGCCCGACTGCATGCAGGCCACCGTGTTGGTGCCAACGACCTTCTGAGGTTTGGTGATGTCGACATGGGGCAGCGCCGCCGCCGCCATGTGCAGCGCCTCAAGCGACAGGTTCACACCCGGTGCAATAACGCCGCCCACATAGGCACCGTCTTGCGCGACCACATCAAAGGTCGTTGCCGTTCCAAAATCGACCACGATCAGGTTCCCGCCGTGAAGATCAAAGGCCCCGGCCGTGTTTACCAGTCGGTCTGGTCCCACGCTTGTGCCCTCGTCGACGCGAGGGTTGACCGGCAAGCCGCAGTCAGATTTGCCCACAACCCATGGACGCGTCCCAAAGTACCGATCCGCAAACACGCGAAGGTTGAAGACAACGCGCGGAACCGTTGAGGAAACGATCACCTCCTCAATTTCCACATCGATCTTGTCGAGGTTCATCAGCGTCTTTAGCCAGACATAGTACTGATCCGCCGTGCGCTGATGCTCGGTCGCCGTTCGCCATGTCGCCAGAAACTCCCGCCCGTTCCAGATGGAAAAGACGGTATTCGTGTTACCGCAGTCGATGCAAAGCAGCATGGCCAGCCTTCAAAAATAGACGTCCGCCGCCGGGATACTCAGGCGGCCTTTGGCGGTGGATAGTACGAGCTGCCCGGAATTGTCGATGGTTTCGAACGTGCCGTCATATTCGGCTTGGGCCGTGCGGGCGCGTATAACCGCGCCTAAACGGGCAGCGCGGGCCAGCCACGCGGTGCGGATCGGCGCGAAACCCAGCGCTTGGAACTGTCGCTCCCAACCGGCGAAAGCCGGGGCCAGGAGGTCGAGGACTTCCTCCGGTTCCGCGTCGACGCCCAAGGTCGCGGGCGCCACGGCCTCTTGCTCCACTTCATCGGTACCCGGCGCGTGACGCAGGTTAATGCCGATGCCAATGGCCAGCCTCTCCGACGGCAAACTCTCCAACAGGATGCCCGCCACTTTGGCCCCGTGCACGAGCACGTCGTTGGGCCACTTCAGCCCTATCCCCCGCACACCCAGCGCCTCGAACGTATCCGCTAACGCCAGCGCAGCCACAAAAGACCTCAGTGCGGCCCTGTCCGGGGTCCCCGCCTTCATCACGAGCGTCGCCGCAAAGTTACCCACGCCTTGTTTCCAAACGCGGCCGCGCCTGCCCCGGCTCGCTGTCTGTTCTCGCGCTAAAATCCAGGTCGGCCCCATCAGTTCCGGCGCGCGGCGCGCAGCCTCGGCCATGGTGCTGTCTACCGTTTGCAGCGTGATCGTTGTCCAGTCCATGGGTGGTATGTCAGCCCGCGTAGAGCGCCACCAAAGACGCAACGGAGGCAGCCGACGGCCCAGTGAGCAGACTTGGCAAAAGCCCAAGCAGGATCACTGCCGCCGTAAGCAGAATACACACGAAACGCTCCCTGCCATCGAGATCGGACAGAACCTTGAGGCTCTCTTTGACCAGTTCTCCAAGCATCAATTGCTTGTGGAAGGCGAAGAGCGCCACTGCGATACACACCAGGGCAAGAATTCCGCCGAGAACCGCCAAGGGTGCGACCGCAAAGGTGCCAACAAAGATCAAGATTTGCCCTACGAACCCACCGGTTCCAGGAATGCCCAGCGTTGCCAGAACAAAGAACAGCGTGAAAAAGCCCATGGATGTCAGGTTGCACCTGAGGCCACCGAACGTGTCAAAGGCGGTATTGCCCATGCGTGCCTCAAGCATAGCCAAGACAAAGAAGAGACCCGCAACGGTCAGAGCACGAGACGCCGTTAAAAGTAGTGCGCCATCAATGCCCTGCTGCGTGGCTCCTACCAAGCCAATCAAAACTAGCCCCGCTTGCCCCCCCAAGGTCGAAATCAAAAGTTGCTTGGCGTCTTTCTGACCCAGTCCCACAAGCGCCCCGTAAATCGCCCCGATCACCGCAAGCGCCATGGCATATGGGGCGATAACGGCGGTGCCCTCCGGTAACATCGCCAGCGGCAGGCGGGTCACACCGTAGGCCGCGACCAGGGGCAAGGCGGCAAGCAAAATAATCGACCCCGCCATGGGCGCAGCGTTGACTGCACCCCTTGCCCACCCATGCAGCGGCCAAAGTGTAAGTTTGGTCACGAGTGACATCGCAAAACCGAGCACAAGCAGCGTTTGAATGCCGCCAGACACCGGTAAGCCAAAAATCTCGACCGAGGACACTGCAAAATTATGCAGCATGAGGGCCGACATGTCAGCGGTGCCCACCTCGCGAGCCATGGCACTCAGCGAAACCGCCACAAGGATGGCCCCCGGTAACATGTAGTATACCGCCTTGAGCGCCGCATGAGAGGCCGTTTTGCCACCGCGACGCGCGCACATCAGCAGCAGCGGTAGCGCCGCGGTCTCGAAAAAAAGCACGAAAAACACGATGTCCAAAGAAAGCAGAGCACCCAGCGCAAGTGTCTCAAAAACCAAAATCGAAATTATGAAGTCTCGCACTCGGTCAGTGACGCTCCAGGATATGCCAATCACCAGCGGCATGAGCGCTGTCAGCGCCATAACAAACGGCAGTGACAAGCCGTCGACGCCGAGGCGGTACGTCAGGCCAAACGGGAATTCCCGCTCCTCGATGAGCTGCATGCCAGAGTTCTGGCCGTCAAAAACGGCATAGAGAATTAGGGCAACAAAGAAGGTTGATCCGGTGGCTGTAACGCCCAGCCATTTAGCATTCTGTTGCGCCGGTTCGTCGTCACCGCGGAGAAAGGTGGCCAATATCACCGCCGCCAAAAGCGGAATGAAGGTCAGGATCGAAAGTAGATTATCCATCGACTATCCCGCCCACAGGACCCAGATAAGAATAACAAGCGCTACGACCAAAAGCGCCGTTACAACGCGCCATGCAGGGCGGCTTTGTAGTCTTGCGGTGGCCCTCTCCAGCCCCGGCATGCTGCGGGCGGCCAATGCCGAAAGCAACCGATCCAGCCCGTTTCCCTCCACGCGCGTTGATGCCCATTGGGCCGCTCGGACGGTCGGCCCCGTGATCCCCTGGGTGATGCCCTTTTCTAGGAACCATCCTTCACGCAAGAACTCTTGCCCGCCAGCCATCGAACCAGCCAAAGCCCCAGGCCAGGCTGGACGTAAGTTGTAGAAAACCCAGGCGACAAAAAGCCCGGAGATGCAGGCTAATCCCGGCAAAGGCGACATCGCTAGTTTCCCGGTGCCCAAAAGCGGTCCGACCAACAATAGCCCCGAAACCAGCGCCAACAGTGCTAGTGAGAACATTTGCATCCAAAGCCAACGCGGGGGATCCACGGCGACCTCGTGGCTGTCGCGGTCGCCCCGAGCCATACCTGTAAAAGACATGAAAACCATCCGCCAGAGCGCCAATGAGACCAGGAAAAGCGCAAAAAGCAACAGCCAAGGCAACCCACGCCAAAGAGCCTCAAGCTCGGCAAGGATGTAAGCTTCGGACAAAAACACGCCGAACCCGGCCGGCTGCCCAGCGTAGCCAAAACTCGTCCCAAGTCCTGTAAAGGCCAGAGCCGCCAAGATGGCGAGCCAAAAGGTGCCGCGCATGGGCGTCTTTAGACCACCATGGTGACGCATATCGTAGTCATGACGCATTGCCTGGCCCAACCAGCCCACCACATGGAAAAGTAGCACGGCAGAAAGCCCATAGAGCGCCAAATGCATAAGCGCAGCGATCCTCAGCCCGGCGCCCAGCGCCAGCATGATGAGCCCCATTTCAGCGAGACAGACCATGGATATGAGCCGCCGCGCATCCGACTGCACGAAACCGACCGTTGCACCAAAAAGGGCAGTTGCCGCGCCCCAGACGATCAAAATCGTCTGCACCTTCGGTGCCGCGTCAATGACCGCGCCAAAGCGAACCAGAATATAGAGGCCACCCGCAGCGTAGACTGTGTGCAACAGGGCCAGCGACGGCGCTGGCGCTTCTGTTCCTTTGACAAGCCAGACGTGCAGTCCAACTTGCGCGAGCACCGTTGAAGCAGCGAAGAGCAGCGCGAAAGCGGCAAATTCGGCAAAGGGTACGCTCATGCCCAAAAGCAAAAGCGGCTCTGCGTCACTGATATTCTCCAGACTACCAAGCAAAACGCTGATCTCAGCGGTATCCGCCCATAAATAAAACGCTCCAAACGCGCTTAGCAGGCCCAGATCACCCACCCTTTGATAGACGAAAACCCGCATTGCCGCCCACCCCGAAGACAGCCGTCTATAGTGGAATCCAACCAGCGCATAAGCCGCAAGACCAGAGGCCACCCAGCCTGCAAACATCAACGGCAAAGTTTCGGCCAGCACGAGCAGCAGCAGCCCGAAGACCAAAAGCGATTCATGTGCCATCAGGCGAGGGCGGTAGCTTTCGTTTTTCTTGAACATCCCCTTTGGCGCAGTACGCCCAAAAGAATACAGGGACACAATCGCACCAAAACTCGTCACTAGCGCGGCCATGGCCAGCGAAAATAGATCGACCCGTAGCGCGACGTCGGCAACAAATGTTCCGCTCTCGATCCACCGGCTCAGCACGAGAACGTTAGGATCAATGCTGCCCGCGCCTGAAGACAACAAGATCCACGCAAGTGCAGCGGCACAGAGCAGGAGCCCAGTGGCGCACCATTGTGCCGCAAGATCGCCGATCGCGCGCGCGCCGAATCCAGCCAGCAGGGCACCGACAAGCGGTGCTAAAAGCATGGTGGTAACCAAAGCTAGTGCCTCTTCCTTGCCCGCATATCTTGCGCTTTACCGGTCTTCCATCACGTCGCGCGCAAGCTCAAGCGCTTTCGTCATTGCCGGGATCCCCCCAAAGACCGACATCTGCGCGATCGTTTCGGCGATCTCTTCCTTAGTGGCCCCCGCTTCGAGGGCATGTCGTACTGTGATTTTGATCTGTGGTTCCGCATGGGCACCAAGCACCGTGAGCGCGCCCAGCGTTAGCAACAGCCTGGTTTTAGCGTCCAATCCTTCAGGGCTGATGCCTTTGCCGAAAAAAGTCTCCAACATGTCCTTGGGCATCGTGGGAGCCATGGCTTCCATCCACGGTCCAGCGGCGCGCGCCCACTCTTCTGAGGCTTTTTGCATGGCAGCAAATAGGGTGTGATCCATGGGACCCTCGCATTTGGTCCTTGGAACCTAGGCCGTGCTGCGGCGCGCGTCGAGGTAAAGAATGCGTGGGGTCTCTTCTGTTGACGGTCTACACCGTCGGAATCCCGGCTTCGCGGCATTCTGCAAGTGTGATGTTCGCATCGATCGTCGCCACCCCGCGCGGTACGGTTTCAGAGATCGTGTAAACGCCCTCGCCGCGCCACAAACCGTCCTTTTCGTCGGTAAAGGTGCCAATATGGCGCACAAATCCGTAGCCACGGATCACTGCGTATTGCGCTGCTGCGCAATCTCCAAATGCCTGAACATCAGTCGCATCGCGTGCGCCACGCATCAAAACAGTAAAACTGACTAAGTCGTCTTCCAAGAGCGCCGTTTCAATCGAGCCATATTCTGGCTCAAACGGTTCATCGGGGACTTCTTCAACAGGTGCCGGCTCGCAGGCCGCCAGAAGTGTCAGCAGTAGCATCCCTGCGACACCGAGAGTTAAGTAGTTGTTCAGATGCACTTGGTTACTTTCGCAAAAGGCGTCCAACAGGCGTGTTGGCCGTGATCTCGGCCGCGCCAACGGTGCAATATGTATCAGGAACGCCGGTCTCTACGCCGCGTTGTGTAAGGTACCTCGCGGCCTCGGCACGCAGATTTGCGAGCGCAACCTCGTCATCCACAAAGTTCTCGATCTCTTCCGCGGAAAAGCCAGCGGCCAAAGCCGCCGACACCAACCTGTTGCGCAAACTGTAAACGCGAATGAGGCGCGGCGATATCTCGCCGCAGTTTCGCTGAATCATGTCACCTGCTGCGACCGCCAGCAATCCATTTCGAACTTCGGCGACGTCTCCAGGGCTTCGGGCAGCCACCGGCGCACTCAAAGGCGATGTAATCAAAAGAACGGCGATCAGTAGACGGATCATTGCGCTGCCTTGGTCAGGTACTGCCCCACAACAGTGCCATCCGCTATCTCGGCGGCAGCGGCATCGCACAGCAGCTCTTCGGTCGGTTGGCTCAGGCCATGAGTTTCGACAAATGCGTCCTGAAGTGCTACGACACCAGCCTCGACGCCGCCCAAGGCAAGAATGGCGTCGCCTTCGATCCCGTCTTCACGTAGGCGCACAAGAAGCGCCTCGGACGCCTCATTGGTTGCCTGCAAGTCGAGCCCCACACGTGGACAGAAGTTAGCGAGTTGCTCTGCGGTGCTCACGGCAAACAATGCTTCGATATAGTAATCGGGCGCCGTCGTTTGCGCATTAGCGCTATGGCCTGCAAGAAAGCTCATCGCCATTGTTAATGCTGCAATAGGTCTCATCTTCATTCCTTTTGGGTGACATCCGGGTCGCATTGCCCAAAGCACCCTCGCAAGATGCGTGTCAGACCGACTGATATTCAATATCAGTTGATATTTCTCGCTTGATTTCACCTACCGCGGGCCGAGAGGCGGATTTGTGCCACGGCCGATCCTCAGGTTGGTGGTGCAGCTAGTCCCGATCCCGGGCGCGCCACAAACCAAAAGCTACGACCATCGCCCAGAAAAACGCGGCCATCGCCGCGAGATCTAATAGGATCGCATATTCGCCAGCAAGGCCGATTTGCGGGGCAAGCCATTGCCCTCCCAACCACAGAACCATCGTGACCACCAAAACAATCGCTACGTTGCGCCCGGATTTCGCACGTCGCAGCTGTGCCTCAGTCAATTTTGGGGCCTTTGGCATGGCTACTCCTAAGAACATAAACGGCGCGCCGTAAACGGCGCGCCCTGTCCCGCTACCTGGCTTTAATAGACGTCGCCGTCATCCACCCGTTTAGAAAATTCGGTCTCGCCACCTGCGGCCAATATCTTGGCCTGTTCTACCCAGTTGTCCCGCGTCACGCGGCCTTTGAAACCTTCAAGGTTTTGGTCAACCCAGGCAACCTCGTCGGCGGTCCATCCTGCGATCTGGTCAAAATGGTAAAACCCTAGAGTATTGCAGAGCTTCTCAAGCTTGGGCCCGATACCCTTGATCTCTTTAAGGTTATCGGCAGCACCCTCTCGAGCAGCTTCAAGCGCTGCAGGTCGACTGGCGTCGCCCGTGGCAGCAGGGGCTGGATCCGCTTTGGGTTTGCTTTTCGTCTTAGCCTTTGGCTTGGGGGCGGGTTTAGTTGCCTCTTTGGCGACAGCAGCCGGCGCGGCAGATGGGACAGCCGCGGGCTTGGGCGACTCATCAGACTGATTGGCGCTCCCGGGCACCTCGACGTCGCCTAAAGCCGGCAGTTCTCGGCAAAAAATGTAATTGAAGAGAAACGCAAAGAGCCCAAAAACCAGCACGCCAACAAAGATGCTTCCTTCCCACGAAAGTTCTCCGAAAAAGCGCGTCACGATGATCGCGAGCGCAGCAATAACTGCCGCCATGACAAAAGAACTCAATGTGCAGTTCATACCGCCTTTATCGTCTTGCATTGGTGGATTTCTCCCTGTCCGCCGTCTTTCCCGTTTGGGTCATTGAAAGGCCAATAGCACGGTGTGACCGCGCTGTCTTGCGTTGCGTCATTTTCTGAGCGCCAGAACGTCGAAAAGCCCACCCCCAGGGAGTTACCGCCTTAGGTCCGTGTCGTTCAAACCGTCAGCGCATAAATCAGCAAACCCGAGGCGACGGCGGACGCAAAGGCCGCCATGACATGGCGAACATAGGCATGGCCTCCGCGCCAATAAATCCAGCTATCCACGAGAGAGGCGACCGTGAATGTCACCTGCAACCCCAGCATCACCCACAGATCACGGTAAAAAACCGCCATCACGGTGAGCATGAAGTAGGTAAGGTAACGGCCCGCCATCACCGCCGGTAGGTCCTCCTCTCGGTGATCGAGCTTTGCCAATCCCGCGCGTGGACCGCGCACCATTATGCCCAAGATGCTGCCTGTGACGACCAACGTCACAACAGAGACAAAAACGAAAATGGCAGTTTCAACTGTCACGATCGTGGCCTGCCTCCGCTAACCTTGTCGCCAAAGGCCATCAACCACAGCAGAAGCACCGCAAGCAAAGGGAAAGCTGCCAAAAACGCGAGATACGGCGAAAACCCATAACGCGGCAAAAGCTGCCAGAAAGGAATGATCACAAGGACCAGGTAAAAGAGGTACCATAAAATCATCATGCGTTCTCCAGTACTTCGACCCAGCGGGCCGGAAGGCAGCCCAAGTGTTCCGCGACAGCCTCGTATTGAGGGCGCAGCATAGAGAGTGCTTGCTGTCGAAGCTCTGGGTTCATCTCCAAGCTTACGCCTGCATGGACCTTGTTATCGGCCTTAACCTCCCCGCGCGAAATTTCCAGCCAATCACACAAAGCGCCAAATCCCGCATCGGTCAGCAAGTCGTCAAAATGCATAATTCTCAACGCGCCGTTTGGTACACCAGCCTTCAAACGCGGTAAAATCTCGGCATAGTCTCCTCGGTTTGTGATTTGCGGGTGCTTATCCTTCAAGACAATGGCGCGCAGAATCTGGTTCGACCGCATTTGCAGGTCCTGACCGGGCTTCTGAGACCTAACGGCGTGCATTCGCACCGCAGACCAAAGTCGAGAAAGTGGATCTCTGAGCAGGTATAGGAATCGTGTGTCCGGGGCCAACGCGGCCATTTGTGCATAGGTCTCAACCGGCAAGAGAGAATACGCCGGACAAATTTCGCCAATGACTTTGCTCTCAGCCGGCGCGTTCAACTTGAGATATGTTCGATATGCTGCGTGCCCTCGCCTGTCCTGCACCAGCATAAAATTGAGCGTCTCCAAAGCCGCAATCCTACGCGACAAGTTTGCGGCACGCTTTTCATTGCTGCTCAAGATTGCCTCCACGCGCGTCTGACGGAGCTTTTCTTTAGTCCGCTCATTCGCGGCCACCTGCCACTCCAGCTGCCGTGCCTCGGCGCTATCCCAATAATGGGTCTCCTTTACTGGATGGACATGGCAATCCGGGCGGTCATGCAGCATGCGGTACAGCCACGAAGTTCCAGCCTTCGTCGCGCCTACACCATAGAGCAATATTGGGTCTGCCATACCTGCCCTCGCCCAAAAATGGGTCCCTTTGGCAGAGGGTACGGTTCCGGTGGCCAGCCCGTCAACGGGCGCTGCCCAGACTTGTTCGCTCTTTGCGTTGCTTAGGTTCCGCCAACCGACCAGTTCGGCGCGCGCTTTTCAAAAAACGCGGCCAAACCTTCGGCTGTTTCTTCGCTTTCCCAACGCGATACCAGTGCCGCAAGGGCCGCGTCCATGGCTGTCGCATCGATCCGTGGTCCAAGATCGCGCGCCTGCCGTTTGGCCGCCGCCACAGCACCCGGCGCGCAGGACAGATAGGGAGCTACTTCGCGCTCGATTGCTGGGTCCAGTTCTTCTTCGGGCACGACGCGCCCGAGCAGTCCCAACTCTCGCCCTTCCTCGGTTGAGAAAACCCTCGAAGACATGAATACAGACCGCAGTTTGGGCCCCATACGCGCAGCAACGTAGGGCCCTATCGTAGCCGGGATCAGGCCCAACCGCGTTTCAGTCAGCCCCATGGACCGTCCTTCGACACCTACAGCAACATCGCAAATCGCCGTTAGTCCGACACCACCACCAAAAGCATTACCATGGATCCGACCAATGATCGGAATATCCAGATTGTGCATCGCCAAGAGCATTGAACTCAGCCGATGTGCTTCAGCGGCGCGGGCTTCTGGCGTGGCACCGATTTGCGCGCGCATCCACCCCAGATCCCCGCCGGCGCAAAAGCTCTTTCCGCGCCCCGCAAGAATGAGAACACGCACCGGCCCACCAGGCTCTAGTTCCGAGACTGCTGTATGGAGCGCATCCATCATGTCGGCGCTCATGGCGTTGTGTACCTCCGGTCGGTTTAACCAGAGCGTCCGCACCCCACGCGCGTCGTCTTCGATTTCCAAAACCATATCAGCGCCCTACGATCTTAAGCGCATAGGCGGCTGCATCCGCCAGCGCAACTTTGTCAATTCCGGTCTTGTGCCCTAGAGCCTCTAGATGCATCACCAACGCTTCGGTAGCCAGATTTCCTGGTGCACCGGGGGCATAGGGACACCCTCCCAATCCGGCAACCGAGCTGTCGAAGCGACTCAGGCCTCTATCCAGCGCGACATCCACATTGGCCAATGCGAGCCCCACCGTATCGTGGAAGTGCGCGACGACCTGCGATGGTTCCCAATGCTCCAACGCAGCGTCGAGCATGGGTCTAACCCGTTCCGGCGTTCCCTTGCCAATGGTGTCGGCAAGGGCAAGAGTATCGCAGCCAGCATCGCGTAGAGCACAGGACAAGCGCCCCACCGCGTCCGGGTTGACATGTCCTTCAAAAGGGCAGTCGGTAACACAGCTGATGTAGCCACGAACAGCAACACCACTGGCGGGCAACGCATCGAAAATTCTGAGCACCCGTTCCAGGCTCTCTGTGACGGTGCAGCCCAGGTTAGCCTGGCTGAATTCCTCGGTGGCCGACACGAATACCGCGATTTCGGGTACATCAAATGCAGCCGCCTCGCGGGCTTTCAAAAACTCACCCAGCCGCCGCGCGTTGGGGATTAGAACGAGGCCGGAGACGCCGGGCAACTCGCCAACCTCGCCGATCACCTCACCGCTGGCGGCCATCTGCGGCACCCGTGCCTCGTTCACAAAGGCCCCGACTTCGATCTTACTCAGCCCCGCAGCCGCACATTTGCGGATCAGCTCGGCCTTTTCAGCCACCGAAATGACCGCCTTTTC
The DNA here is from genome assembly GCA_038747015.1 of Pseudomonadota bacterium. Lineage (GTDB taxonomy): Bacteria > Pseudomonadota > Alphaproteobacteria > Rhodobacterales > Rhodobacteraceae > Shimia_B. The sequence continues at coordinate 59,587 of JBCDKE010000004.1, read as the reverse complement.
ATTCTGCAGACCGTCGCGCGGGCCCACCTCGACGATCTCGATCATGGGGCCTCCCATGCCGGATAGAACTCCTGCGCATAAAGCCGCGTCTCACCGGGCTCAGAGCGCTTGAACCCATCCCGCGCCGTGATGCGCTCGTACCAGGCTGCAAGCTTTGGAAAGCCGTCGATCCGCGCGAAATGCCGGGACATATAGATTGCCTGCCCCACTGAGATATCAGCAGCAGAAAAACCCGATGGCAGGAGATAATCGCCAAGCCCCTCCTCCAGCGCAGCATAGCACTTCTCCAGCCGCTTGGCCTCGATCCGCATGATGATCGGTGACCGCATCTCGTCCTCGTAGAGCACGATGTGCTGCTGAGTCAGCGCCGCTGAATGCTGGCTGATCGTCTCCGCAAAATGCACCCAGATCAGCCATTGCACGCGTTCTGGATGATCCGGCGCGCGCCCCATCCCCGCCTCGGGAAACCGCTCGCAAAGCACCTCGGTGATTGCCCCGGTTTCCCAGAGCACTTCGCCATCAATCTCGAGCGCTGGCACCCGTCCCGACGGGTTTAGTCGCAGATATTCCGCACTGCGCAGCGTCTTGTCGAAGGGCCATTCCAGCACGTCAAATTCCACGCCCAGCTCGTTTAGCAGCCAGAGCGTCCGCATGGACCGTGTCTGAGGGCAGTGATGCAGCTTAATCATCGACCGCCTCCAGCCGGATAATCGGCGCGCCCGCCTCGGTCTGGCTCCCTGCTTCAGCGAGAACCTCGGCGATGATACCCGCCCTCGGGGCGCGCAGCGTGTGCTCCATCTTCATGGCTTCAAAGACCGCTAACGCATCGCCTTCAGCCACCTCCCGGCCCACCACGGCCATGACGTCACGCAAAAGGCCTGGCATCGGCGCCTCGATAACATCAGCCCCCGAACCTGTACCCCCGACCGCCAAAGGATCAGGTAGATCAAAAACATAGGGCGTGCCGTAGAACACGGTCACCTGCCCGGGGTCGCGGTGGATCCGCGCCGGCGTCGGTGCACCGGCCACCCACCAGCGCCCGTCGCGCTGCTCAACACGGACGCCATCGACCACCGCCGCATCGCCAAGAAACTGTACCGGCAGTTCCATCGCCTCACCTGCAAAAGCCAGCCGCGCGTATTGCGTCATCGGCTCCCAGAGGGTGAACCCCGCGTTTGCAGGCAGCCCGTCTTGCAGCCCCATGGCCCCCAGCGCCGCCAGCGCGCGGGTCTTTTCACAAGGCACTGGATTAGCAATGAGCGGATCCCCTTCCCGCTCGATCAGACCGGTATCTACGTCGCCAGCGGCAAAGGCTGGCACCCGCGCCAGCCGCCTCAGGAAGCCCAGGTTCGTGGTCAGCCCGGCCACTTGTGTCCCTGAAAGCGCGCGATCGAGCTTGGCCAGCGCCACCTCACGGCTCTCGCCCGCCACGATCAGCTTGGCGATCATCGGATCGTAGTAGGGGCTGATCACATCGCCTTCGCGCACGCCTGAGTCCGCCCGCGCGCCCTCGGGATACCGCAACCGCGTCAGCTGGCCCGTGGCTGGCAGGAACCCCGCCGCCGCGTCCTCGGCATAGAGCCGCGCTTCAAAAGCGTGGCCTTGCAATGGAATGTCCTCTTGCGCCAGCGGCAAAGGCTCACCGCCGGCCACCTTCAGCTGCCATTCCACCAGATCGACACCTGTGACAGCCTCGGTCACCGGGTGTTCCACCTGTAGGCGCGTGTTCATCTCCATGAAGTAAAATCGGTCCGGCAGCAGACCGTCGGTGGCGTCCACGATAAACTCCACCGTGCCCGCTCCGGCATATCCAATCGCCTCGGCCGCCTTCACAGCCGCCGCGCCCATGGCAGCGCGCATCTCGCCCGTCATGCCGGGCGCAGGCGCTTCTTCGATCACCTTCTGGTGGCGACGCTGGAGCGAACAGTCCCGTTCGTAGAGATGCACCGCGCGGCTCCCGTCGCCAAAGACCTGCACCTCGATATGCCGCGGCGTGCCGACGAACTTCTCTACCAGAACGTCGTCATTGCCAAAGGCGCCCTTGGCCTCCGACCGAGCCGAGGCCAGCGCCGCCGGAAACTCTGCATCGCTTTCCGCCAGCCGCATCCCCTTGCCGCCGCCGCCCGCCACGGCCTTGATCAATACGGGGTACCCGATGTCTGCCGCTGCCTCAGCGAGCCGCGCCTCCAACTGGTCAGACCCGTGATAGCCGGGCACCACGGGGACCCCCGCTTCCTCCATCAGCGCCTTGGCCGCGTCCTTGAGCCCCATGGCCCGGATCGCCGCCGCCGATGGTCCGACAAAAATCAGACCCGCCGCTTCGACTTTCTTTACGAAATCAGGGTTTTCCGACAGGAACCCATAGCCTGGATGGATCGCGTCGGCCCCGCTGGAACGCGCCGCATCAAGGATCGCATCCTGACGCAAATAGCTCTCCGCCGGCGTCGCCCCGCCCAGCGCCACAGCGCCATCGCAAGCCGCAACATGGGCCGCCCCCGCATCGACATCGGAATAGACGGCCACTGTCCGCACGCCCAAGGCCCGCGCTGTCCGCGCAATCCGGACGGCGATCTCGCCTCGATTGGCAATGAGCAGTGTCTTGATCACTTCTTGCGCTCCTGCTCGGCCTCGGCGCGGTAGGACCGGTACCTGTGACGGTAGATGAAATTCGGCCGATCCCCCTCGATCATGTAGAATATGATCCCGGTGCCGATGATCGCATTCGACACGCCATAAAGCGCCAGTAGAGGCGGCACCTCGAAAGCCCCGCCCCCGATCAGCTGGATAAACCCGAACATCTCGCGCACGGCCAGAAGGATCGACAGCACAAAGGACCACGGCGCCCGAAAAACGAGCCCCACAGCGCAGGCCAAAAGCAACGCCGTAAATACCGCCTGCACGATCCCAAAGACCCCGAAATTCAGATTGATCGCCGCCTCCAGCGCCCCCACGCCCGCAAACCACAGCGCGATAGCGTATTCCGCGAGGCCCGGGCGCCCCTTTGGATAGGCAAACGCCTCTTCCGCGGTGACATAGACCCAGTGACGTCCCAGCGCATCGGGCTCGGTGGTGACGGTATCTTCTTTCATTCCACGATCTCCACGACGCGGAACCGCTCACAGACCAGCATCATGTCCTCGGCAAAGCCCCCATTTCGCTCGAAATACACTTTGTGATCGCGTCGCCAGCCCTCAAGGTCATCATTCTCGCCCTCGGCCAGCGCGAATTCCGCGGGCACGTCACAGTAGCGCCGCAACTCGACCTCCACCGTCTCAATCACGATGGCAGGGGTGTCATCCCAATTCATCGCGATATCCCGGCGCCCCACTTCTGGCAGCGCCTCGCCCTCTTCCTCATAGTCCCGCAACGCACCGCAGGTGGCGGTCTTCTTCCCAGCGCGAACCAGCTCGATGAGCGCCGCGCTCAGCCCCGGACCATCGCCGAACTTGAACGTTTCCGCACCCGGATACTTCTCTTTCAACTCGCCGACCGTCATCACATCCTGAACACGCCGAAACGTGTCTCCTCGATGGGGGCGTTCAGCGCGGCGCACAGGCTCAGCGCCAGCACCTCGCGCGACTTCCTTGGATCGATAACTCCGTCATCCCAGAGCCGCGCCGAGGAATAGAGCGGGTGCGACTGTTCCTCGAACATATCAATGGTCGGTTGCTTGAACGCGGCCTCTTCCTCGGCCGACCACTCCTGACCCGCCCGCTCCATGGCGTCCCTTTTGACTGTTGCCAGAACGCCCGCTGCTTGCGGTCCCCCCATGACGGCGGTGCGCGAAATCGGCCAGGTCCACAGAAAACGCGGCTGGTAGGCGCGGCCGGCCATGCCGTAGTTCCCTGCCCCGAAAGAGCCGCCCACGATGAGCGTGATCTTGGGCACTGAGGTACAGGCCACGGCGGTGACCATCTTGGCCCCGTGGCGCGCGATGCCTTCGTTTTCGTATTTCTTGCCGACCATAAAGCCAGTGATATTCTGCAGAAAAATCAGCGGTATGCGGCGCTGCGAGCAGAGCTCGACAAAATGCGCGCCCTTTTGCGCCGCCTCCGAAAAGAGCACGCCGTTATTGGCGATGATCCCGCATTTCATACCCTCGATCTCGGCGAAACCGCAGACCAGCGTTTCCCCAAACCGCGCCTTGAATTCATCAAACGACGACCCGTCGACCACGCGCCAAATCACTTCGCGAATGTCATAAGGCGTGCGCAAATCGGCCGGGATCACGTCAAAAAGATCGTCCATGCTCTTTGCAGGCGCCTCTGCCGTAGGCCGGGCTTCAGCCCGGCGTTCGCCAAGGTTCCGGACCGCCTCCCGCACCAACGCCAATGCATGGGGATCATCCTCCGCCAGATAATCCGCCACGCCTGAAAGCCGTGTGTGCACGTCGCCTCCGCCCAGCGCCTCGGCGGTCACTTCTTCGCCCGTCGCCGCCTTCACCAAAGGCGGCCCGGCCAGAAAGATTGTCCCGTGATCCTTCACGATGATCGACACGTCCGCCATGGCCGGCACATAGGCCCCGCCCGCCGTGCACGATCCCATGACGGCAGCGATCTGGGGGATGCCCTTCGCCGACATCCGCGCCTGATTGTAAAAGATCCGGCCAAAGTGATCGCGGTCCGGAAACACCTCATCCTGGTTCGGCAGGTTCGCCCCACCGGAATCCACCAAATAGATACAGGGCAGCCGGTTTTCCTCGGCGATCTCCTGTGCGCGGAGATGCTTTTTGACGGTCATAGGGTAGTAAGTGCCACCTTTTACTGTGGCGTCATTGGCCATGACCATGCAGAGCCGTCCCTGCACGGTCCCCACCCCGGCGATCACGCCGGCCGCCGGGGCCACGCCACCGTACATGCCATGCGCCGCAAGCGCGCCAACCTCCAGAAAATCAGACCCGGGGTCGAGCACCCCCGCCACGCGGTCACGGGGCAGCATCTTGCCCCGGCTGACATGGCGCGCGCGGGCCTTTTCGCCACCGCCCGCCGCCGCGGATGCCGCTGCCTGAGCAATTTCTGCCAGTGCGGACTCGTGTGCAGCGCGGGTCATGCTTCGGGAACCTCGTTTTCTCGGGCGGCATAGACAAGGCCACCGCCGCGGTTCGCACCGTATAAAAACGCCGCCTCGCCCCCTGGCGGAGTGCAGCGTACCTCGATCCAGACTTGTCCCACGTCGCCCGGCACGCCTACGCAATCGGTGACGGAGGCACCCTCTCCGATGACTGCAGCATGGTCCTCGACATATTCCTCTGCGTAATATTCGATAACGGCCGTTTCGGTGACGGCGTCCCGTTCCAACCGCAGCTTGATCCCAGTGTAGCCGACGATCAGTACCAGCACGAAGAAAGGGGCAAACCACATCCAGCGGGGCATCATGGCAACGCCTCCACTTCGCGCGACAGCCGTTCAAGATCGCCCAGCGCTTGCCCCGCAGTGACGGCCTCGCAAATCGCCGCATCGCCGGTGCAGTCAACCTCGGTAAGCCAGCGCTCCGGATCGCCCAACCGCCGCGCCTTGAGCGGCGGCAGCACCGTCAGGTCAACGCGTTCCAGCCGCGCCTCGATCCCCGCGCGCAGCGCCGCGCCATCCGCGCGCCATCGCTCAGTCAGGCCCAGACGACATTTCTCGCTCTCGCAGTCGTCCAGTGCGTCTGCCCGGCATTCAGCACGTGTCAGCGCCTCGGCGCTTTGCATCAGCACAGGCGGGCACTGGGCCATCGCCTCGCAGGTTTCACTGGGAAAGCGCTCCATGAACTTGGCCATAACCCGCGCCTCGTAGCCGTCGCCGACGCAGGCCTCATAGGCCGCAACGCCCGCGTGGGCGCTACTCGAAAACAACGCCAAGAGAACCGCGAGAACCCTCACTCCATGGCCCCCACAAGCTCGCGCCCCACGAGCATCCGGCGGATTTCAGAAGTGCCCGCGCCGATTTCCATCAATTTCGCGTCGCGGAAAATGCGGGCGACCGGCGCATCATTGAGGAACCCCGCCCCGCCCAGCGCCTGCACGGCCTGATGGGCCTGCTTCATTGCCTCTTCCGAGGCGTAGAGACAGCAGGCAGCGGCGTCCTGGCGCGTGACCTCGCCCCGGTCACAGGCTTTGGCGACCTCGTAGACATAGGCGCGCGCCGAATTCATCGCGGTGTACATGTCGGCGATCTTGCCCTGCATCAGCTGGAAAGACCCGATCTGTTTGCCGAACTGGCGGCGCTCGGACACGTAAGGCATCACCTCGTCCAGACAGGCCGCCATGATCCCGAGGCCGATCCCGGCAAGGACCACACGCTCGTAATCGAGGCCAGACATCAGCACCTGTACGCCCCGGCCTTCTTCGCCCAGCACGTTTTCGAACGGCACCTCGACATCCTCAAAGATCAGCTCGCCCGTGTTCGAGCCCCGCATGCCCAGCTTGTCGAAATGCGGCGAGGTCGAGAAACCGGCCATCACCTTTTCAATCAGAAAAGCGGTGATGCCCTTCGATCCGGCCTCAGGGTTGGTCTTGGCATAGACGACCAGCGTGTCGGCATCGGGGCCATTGGTGATCCAGTATTTCGTGCCATTCAGCCGGTAATGATCATTACGCTTTTCAGCGTGGAGCTTCATCGACACCACGTCCGATCCAGCGCCCGCCTCCGACATCGCCAGCGCCCCCACATGGGCGCCAGAGACGAGGCCCGGCAGATACCGCTGCTTTTGCTCCTCGGTGCCATTGAGCCGGATCTGGTTCACGCAAAGGTTCGAATGCGCCCCGTAGGACAGCGAGACCGAAGCCGAGGCCCGCGCCACTTCCTCCACGGCCACCGTGTGGGCCAGATACCCCATACCTGCACCGCCATAGGTGTCTTCCACCGTGAGGCCCAGCAGCCCCATGTCGCCCAGTTCCTTCCAAAGCACGGATGGAAACGCGTTCTTGGCGTCAATCTCGGCAGCCATGGGCGCAATGCGGTCCTGAGCAAAGCGGTGAACGGCGTCGCGCAGGGCGTTGACGTCTTCCCCCAGGTCGAAAGTCATGGAGTGATGAAACATGGCCGCTCCAGTTAATTGAACACTTGTTCATAAAATAGCGCCAAGGGTCGGTGCTGTCCAGTATGTTGCAAGCCCCAGTGGTGGGCCGCGGTGCGTCGAAAGCAGGTTTTTCGAGGCAGTTTATGGCGGTGACGTTTGGTACGCTGAATGAAGGACGCGCAATGGCGGCGATATCGACGTGCCGGGGGGGGCCCGTCGATGGGGCGGCGGCTTCGCCTTGATTCCGCCCCAGCCCGCCGAGGCCGCTCTTCTCAACCCGCCTGATACACCGCCGACACTTCCTCCCGAATGATCCGCGCGATCAACGCGCAGTCTTCCAGCGAAAAGGTCAGCGGCAGGCGCATATCCATGACGCCATGGAGCACGCGGTCGCTGACCGGCATGGGCTCTGGCGCGGCGTAGCGCCAGGAGGCATAGGTTGACGTGAACGCCACAGGCTCCGGCGCGCCGAACCATTTCAGTTCTACACCTCGATTGCCACAACGGCGCAGCACCTCCCGGATGGCATCCGCCGCCCAGTCGAGCAGCAGAAACTGGTGAGACGAGGCCACGAAAGCCTCTTTCTCCGACCGTGCGATCAACATCAGGCCAGGGCAATCTTTGAGCCCAGCGTCCACGACTGCGTAACGCTCATTCCAACGTGTGCATTGGGCCTCTAGGACGGCAAGCTGCGGGCGCAGTATCGCGGCGCGCAGGTTATCCATCCGGCCTGAAATGTTGGGTGTGTCGTATTTTATATCGTCATAGGCCTCAGGTGACGGCGCGGCGCGGTGTCGACCATACAGCATGTAGCTACCAGATAGCATCACCGCGCGTGCCATAACCTCCGCATCATCCGACACGATAAAGCCACCCTCGCCCGAATTGACGTGCTTGTATGTCTGGCAGGAATAGCAGCCGATCACCCCATGCCGCCCGCTCGGCACCCCACCCCAGGAAGCACCCATGGTGTGTGCGCAGTCCTCTATCACGGTCAGGCTGTGCTCGCTCGCCAGCGCCATCAGCGCATCCATGTCGCAGATATGCCCCCGCATGTGCGACAGCATAAGCACGTCCGCCTGATCGGCCTTGGCGGCCAGATCGTCGAGATCAATCAACAGGCCCTCGGTTACGCCCACAAAGACCGGCACTGCCCCCACTGACGCAATCGCGCCCGGCACAGGGGCCAGCGTGAACGCGTTGGTGAGAACCCGGTCACCCGGCTCGACGCCCACGGCGCGCAAAGCGGTTGCCATGGCGTAGCCACCGGAAGCGACCGCCAAACAGTATTTCGCCCCCACGAGGTCAGCAAACTCGACTTCCAGCGCAGCCGCTTCGGCCACCTCGCCGGGGACCTCGTTATAGCGATGCAACCGCCCGTGGCGCATCACCTCGACGGCCGCGCGAATGCCCTCTTCTGGGATCGGTTCCTGTTGGGTAAAACTTCCGGTGAAAATCTCCATGGGCGCAGTCTGGCCACCCGGCACGCGCCGTCAATGCCCGTTTGCGCCGCACCCCGTCGCGGATGGGCGCGCAAGGCCCCCGAATTCGCCCAGGCTCACCCCATGACCACACAGATTTTCGACTTTCTTGATACCCTCTCCTGGGCTGATCTTACCGATAGAACCCGCGAACGTGCCAAACTCAGCCTGCTCGACCTCATCGGCGTCGGTTTCTCCGGGCGCAGCACCGACCTCTCCCGGATCATCACCGCCCATGCCCAAGGCAGCTTTGGCGGCGCGCGCCCGATGCTGTTCACACCGGGCACGGCGTCCGCTCCCGGCGTAGCGCTGGCAGGCGGCATGACGATTGATGCGATCGACGCCCATGACGGCTGGAACCCGGCCAAGGGTCATGTGGGCTGCGGGCTCTTCCCCGCGCTCTACGGGCTCGCCGGGGATCAAAGCGGCGCAGAATTCCTCACTGCTTTCGTCGCAGGATACGAGCTGGGCACGCGTCTGTCTGTGACGCTGCACGACACGGTCTCGGACTATCACACCTCTGGCGCGTGGATGGCCGTGGCAATCGCGCTGGCAGGCGGGCACATGGCGGGGCTCGACCGCGATCAGCTCGCCCACGCAGCCGGGATCGCCGAATATCACGGGCCTCGCAGCCAGATGATGCGCTGCATCGACCATCCCACGATGGTCAAAGACGGCTCCGGATGGGGCGCCATGGCCGGCACCAGCGCAGTAGAACTCGCCCGCGCAGGCTTCACCGGCGCCCCTGCGCTGACGCTCTCAGGCCCCCATTGGGATGATCTGTGCAGCAAATGGCACATGGACGAGCAATATTACAAAAACTACCCCGTCTGCCGCTGGGCGCAGCCCCCGGTGGAGGCCTGCCTGACCCTGCAACGCCAGGACGGGTTCACCTCCGCAGACATCACCGCGATCCACATCACCACGTTCCACGAGAGCACCCGGCTCGCAACATTTGCCCCGCAAAACACAGAAGAAGCACAGTACTCCACCGCCTACCCGGTGGCGCTGGCTCTGGCCCACGGACGCCTGACTCCGGCAGAGGTTCAGGGCGATATGCTCTTTGACGACGAAGTACTGCGCCTGGCCAAGGCGACGACCATGGGCGAGGATGATCATGCTAAGGCGCTATTCCCGCAAAGGCGCATCGCAAAGGCGGCGATCACGCTCACAGACGGCACACAGGTGGAAAGCGACTGGCACGACGCCCTCTGGGACCCCCGCGCCCCTGCAACCGTCGCAGAGATCGAAGATAAATTCCGCGACTACGCCGCCCCAGTGATCGGCGATGCGCGTGCCGAAGCCATCCGCGAGGCGGTGCAGAGCTTGGATACCCGCCCGGCGCGCGATCTGTTCGCCCTGATCACGGAATAAGCCGCGCCACCAGATCGGGCAGATCTGCGTAATCGGCGAGCCACGCATCCGGGGTCATCTCGGCGCGGCTGTCGGCATCGGGGCTAAAGCTCACCGAAACCGAGGGCACTCCTGCCGCCCGCGCCGTGCGCTCATCCGTCATGGAGTCCCCTATCAGCAGCGACCGCGCAGGATCACCGCCCAGCCGTCTGACAGCCTCAAAATAGGGGATGGGATCAGGCTTTGGCACCGGCATCGTGTCTGCGCCCACGAGCGCACCAAAGGCAGTACGCACACCCAAAGAGCGGGTGAGCTGTTCAGCCAATCCCTCAGGTTTATTGGTGCAAATCGCCACTGCATCGCCCCGCGCTGTCAGCGCTGCAACCGCCTCCATGGCGCGCGGATACATGGCCGTATGGGTGTCGATGGCACTTTTGTAGTGCTCCAGTAGCGCCGGATACTGCTCCATCACGGCCTCTTCGCCAAACCCTTCGACCCGCGAAAACCCCAGCCGCAACATGGCGCGCCCACCGCGTAGCGCAGTGCCCGCATCGGCCACCGTCAAAAGCTCTCCCAGTCCCAAACCCACAAAGCACGCATTCGCCGCCGCCAACAAATCGCCACTGGTATCGGCCAGCGTCCCATCCAAATCGAAAATCACACTGCGCATAATTTTGCTCAAATTCTTCCTTGCCCGTTTCAGCCCGTCACCACTTGTGACGCCCAAATCTCTTGCAGCAACCCCCTCTTTGATGCTTACCAACAAAAAACAAAGGCCCGAGCATATGCCAAACGCACTCATTGTCCTTGCTGCTGGTCGCGGCACGCGGATGCAATCCGATACGCCCAAGGTCCTGCATGAGATCGCAGGCGCACCTCTGTTGGTGCACGCGCTGGAGTCAGCGCGGAGCCTGGAGGCTGCGCGCACCATCGTCGTCACCGGTCACGGCACCGAGGCCGTGGAGGCCGCGGCGACAGACTATGACGAGACCATCGAATGCGTGCTGCAGGAAGAACAACTAGGCACTGGCCACGCTGTCCTGCAAGCGCGCGAAGCGTTGGCCGACCACGAGAGCCCCGCCTTTGTGATCTACGGCGACACGCCTTTCATCCAAGGCGAGACGCTAGAGAAAATGGCCGAGGCCTTGGACACCGCAGCGGTGGCGGTTCTCGGCTTTGAAGCCGCCGATCCCGGGCGCTATGGGCGTCTGGTGGCCGATGGTGACCGCCTGCTCAAGATCGTCGAATTCAAGGATGCATCAGACGAAGAAAAGACCATAAACCTCTGTAATTCAGGTGTTCTTGCCGCCGATTCAACGCTGCTCTTTGACCTCCTGGGCGAGGTCAGCAATGATAATGCAGCCGGCGAATACTACCTTACCGACCTGCCCGCCCTTGCCGCGAAACGCGGGCTCGAAACCCGCGTGGTGCGCTGCGACGAGGCAGAAACGTTGGGCATCAACTCCCGTACCGAACTCGCGGCGGCAGCGGCGCTCTTTCAGACCCGCGCACGGGCAGAGGCGTTGGAGAACGGCGTTTATCTGGAGGCCCCCGACACAGTGCATTTCGCCTGGGACACGGCGCTCGGGCGCGACTGCCACGTGGAACCCAACGTGGTCTTCGGCACCGGTGTCACCGTGGAAACCGGCGCGCGCATCCGTGCATTTTCTCATCTCGAGGGTGCTCATGTCAGCCGCGGGGCCATCGTGGGCCCCTATGCCCGCCTGCGCCCCGGGGCGGAACTGGCCGAGGACGTGCGCGTGGGTAATTTCGTGGAAATCAAGGCCGCCGAAATCGCTGAGGGGGCCAAGGTCAATCACCTTAGCTATGTCGGAGACGCCTCGGTTGGCGCGGGCAGCAATCTGGGCGCAGGAACAATCACCTGCAACTATGACGGCGTCATGAAGCACCGCACCGAGATCGGCGAACGCGCCTTTATCGGGTCAAACACCATGCTGGTGGCCCCTGTGACCGTAGGTGACGAGGCGCTGACTGCGTCGGGATCAGTGATCACCAAAGACGTCCCCGAGGGCGCGCTTGCACTGGCGCGCGGAGAGCAGATCAACAAGCCAGGCCTGGCGCGCAAACTCATGGCGCACCTGCGTGCAATCAAGGCGAAGAAGAGCAGTTAAATGTGCGGAATTGTTGGAATTTTAGGAAACCATGAGGTGGCTCCCATCCTCGTTGAGGGACTCCGCAGGCTGGAATACCGCGGCTACGACAGCGCTGGTATCGCCACCATCAATGACGGTAACCTCGGACGTCGTCGCGCGGTTGGAAAGCTGGTGAACCTGTCAGATCTCCTGGTCCATGACCCGCTTGCCGGCAAGGCCGGCATTGGCCACACCCGCTGGGCCACCCATGGCGCGCCGACGACCGCCAACGCGCACCCGCACCGCGGCGCGCGCGTCGCAGTGGTCCATAACGGGATCGTCGAAAACTTTCGCGAGCTGCGCGAGGAACTCGAAGCACAGGGCGCCGAATTCGTTACTGAAACGGATACCGAAACCGTAGCCCTGCTCTGCCAGAGCTATATGGACGCCGGGCAAAGCCCCCAGGACGCCGCCGAAGCGACAGTTGCGCGCCTCGATGGGGCGTTCGCCTTGGCCTTTCTCTTTGACGGCGAGCCTGACCTGATGATCGCCGCGCGCAAGGGCTCCCCGCTAGCAATCGGACACGGCGACGGTGAAGTATATGTGGGCTCCGACGCCATCGCACTCGCGCCTCTCACGGACCGGATCACCTATCTCGAAGAGGGCGATTTCGCAGTCCTGACACGTCAAAGCGTGGAAATCCGCGATATCGCCGGTAATCTCGCCAATCGCGCGGTGGAAACGATCCAGATCGACGCCACCCAGGTCGACAAGGGCGGACATAAACACTTTATGGCCAAGGAAATCGCCGAACAGCCCGGCGTTATCGACCGGTGCCTGAACGCCTATGTGCAGGACGGCGCGATCACCCTGCCCGACGATTTCGACTTCACCGGCATCGACCGCGTGACCCTCGTGGCCTGCGGTACCGCGTTTTATGCCTGCATGGTGGCCAAGTACTGGTTCGAACAGCTCGCGCGGATCCCGGTAGAGATCGATATCGCCTCCGAGTTTCGCTACCGCGAGCCGCCGGTGGATAAGGGCACGCTCGCCATCTTTGTGAGCCAGTCGGGCGAGACCGCCGATACGCTGGCCGCGCTCCGCTACATGGAGGGCAAGGCCGACAAGATCGCAGCCGTCGTCAACGTCACCACCTCCACCATCGCCCGCGAGAGCGATCTGGTCTTCCCGCTCCATGCCGGGACCGAGATCGGCGTGGCCTCGACCAAGGCCTTCACCTGCCAACTCACCGTGCTTGCGCTGATGGCCATGAAGGCGGCCCAGACCCGAGGGCACGCTTTGCCTGCTGATACGCTGGAAACCTTCGCCCGTGTACCCGGGCTGATCCAGCACGCGCTGACGCTCGCACCCCGCTCAACCGAGGTCGGCAGGGCGCTCTCCGAGGCGCGCGACATCATTTTCCTTGGACGTGGCTCGCTCTATCCTCTCGCGATGGAGGGCGCACTAAAGCTAAAGGAAATCAGCTATATACACGCCGAAGGTTACGCATCTGGCGAACTAAAACACGGCCCCATCGCGCTCATCGATGACAGCGTGCCGGTGGTGGTCATGGCCCCGCGTGACGGGCTTTTCGACAAGACCATCTCGAACATGCAGGAGGTCATGGCGCGCGGCGGACGGGTGCTGCTCGTCACCGACGCCAAGGGCGCCAAAGAGGCCGGCGACGGCGTTTGGCAAACGCTGATCATGCCGGAAATCGACCCGCTCTTTGCCCCGATCCTCTACGCCGTCCCCGCGCAGCTCCTGGCCTATTACACCGCCATCGCCAAAGGCACCGACGTGGACCAACCGCGCAATCTGGCGAAATCCGTCACGGTCGAATGACCCCCGATCAGGCCCTTGCCGCCCTCGGCCCGCCCGATCCGGCGAAGGCTGCGGAGATGCGCGCCTATCACAATGTGGACCGCCTCTATCTGGGTATCGCCAACCCGGTGCTCGACGACCACGCCAAGGCCTGGCGGCAAAGCCTCGACCTCGACACGCGGCTTGCTCTCGCGGCAGGCCTCTGGGACACGAACGGGCACGAGGCCCGCATTCTGGCGGCGAAGCTGCTCACTCAGGCGCGGATCCGTCCCGACGACCACGGCGCATGGACCTTGATCCAGCGGTGGGTGCCCGATTTCGACGCCTGGGCCGTGGCCGATCACGCCTGCATGGCCGGACAGCGCAGGCTCAAGGCTGATCCAACCCGGCTCGATACAGTAGAACAATGGACGCAGTCAGACCACATGTGGACCCGCCGCGCCGCGCTCGTGATCACGCTCCCCTGGACCAAGCAGAACCACCCCAGCGCGGCAGAACTCGCCGCCCGCGACCGCGTCCTCGGCTGGGCCGCGGGCTATGTCACCGACCACGACTGGTTCATCCAAAAGGCCGTCGCCTGGTGGCTGCGCGAGCTTTCCAAACACGACGCCCCGCGCGTGCGCGCCTTCATCGAAGCTCATGGCGCGGAAATGAAGCCCTTCGCCGTCCGCGAAGCCACGCGCAAGCTTACGTGACCGAACGCCCCTTGGCAGACCCGCACCCCCAACCTACAACTATCTCATGAGCTTTGACGCAGCACCCCTGATCGAACCGCTAGTGGACCCGTTCCAGCGAGCTATCACCTATCTCAGGATGTCAGTCACCGACCGCTGCGATTTCCGCTGCGTCTACTGCATGTCTGAAAAGATGACCTTTCTGCCAAAGAAAGAGCTTCTGACACTCGAGGAGCTCGATCGCCTCGCGTCGAGCTTTATCGGGTTGGGCGTGCGCAAGCTGCGCATCACCGGGGGCGAGCCCCTCGTGCGACGCGACATCATGCAGTTTTTCGACGGCATGTCCCGGCATCTGGATTCCGGTGCGCTGGACGAGCTCACCGTGACGACGAACGGCTCGCAGCTCTTCCGCTTTGCCAAACAGCTCCGCGATGCCGGTGTGCGGCGGATCAACGTGTCACTCGACACGCTGGACGAACAGAAGTTCAAGGAAGTGACCCGCTGGGGTCGCCTGGCCCAGGTGCTCCACGGCCTCGACGAGGCGCAGGCGGCGGGCATCAAGGTGAAACTGAACACCGTGGCGCTCAAGGGTTTCAATGAGGACGAACTCTTCAAGCTGCTCGAGTTCTGCGATGCCCGCGGGATGGAGATCACCTTTATCGAGGTCATGCCCATGGGCGATCTCGGCAATGAGGATCGGCTCGATCAATACTGGCCGCTTTCCGATCTGCGCAAAACGCTGTCAGAGCAGTTCACCGTCACCGACATCTCCAAACGCACCGGCGGCCCAGCCCGCTATGTGCGGCTAAACGAGACAGGACAGACGGTAGGGTTCATCACACCGCTGACCCATAATTTCTGTGAGAGCTGCAACCGCGTTCGCGTCACCTGCACGGGTGAGATCTTCACCTGTCTGGGCCAGGAAGGTAAATCCGACTTGCGCGGGCCGCTACGCGCCTCAGATGACAATAGCCAGCTAGAGCACGCTATCCGCGCCGCCATCGGGCTCAAGCCCCGAGGCCATGATTTCGACTATTCGCGCGGTGTCGCGGACGGTCAGATGACGCGGCACATGTCCCACACCGGAGGCTGATATGACGGCCCTCCTGCGCGCTTACGGCGCGCTGACCCGCGTGGCCCTGCCCGTAGTCGCGCGCACCGAGCGGCGCAAGCTGACCCAGGCTGGCATGGGCGACCGTTTCCCCGAAAAACTTGGCCATGCCAGCGTGCCGCGCGCCGACGGCAAACTCCTCTGGGTCCACGCGGCCTCCGTGGGCGAAAGCCTGTCCGCATTGGCCCTGATCGAACGCCTCACACCGCGGGCTGAGGTGCTCTTTACCAGCGGCACGGCAACATCGGCGACTTTGATGGGTCGCCGCCTGCCGCACGGCGCGCGTCACCAGTTTGCAGCCCTCGATGCCCCGGGACCCGTGGCGCGGTTTCTCGATCACTGGCGCCCTGATGCGGCACTGTTTGTGGAAAGCGACCTTTGGCCGAACTCACTGCGCGCGCTGGCCGCGAGAGACATCCCGCGGGCGCTGGTCAATGCACGGCTCTCTGACGGGTCTCTCGCTAGCTGGCAAAAACGCCCCCAGACGGCGCGCGCGTTGCTCAGCCCGTTCCGCCTGATCCTGACCCAGACCGAAAAACTTGCCGTGGCGCTCCGCAATCTGGGCGCACCCGAAGCGCGGCTGGCACAGAACTTAAAATCCATGGCGGCCCCCTTGCCCACAGACCCGGACCTCATGGCGCTGGTGCCGAAAAAGGCATGGGTGGCGGCCTCGACCCATCCGGGCGAGGAAGAGCTGGTGCTAAACGCCCACGCCATCGTGCTGGAACAGCACCCCGACGCCTCGCTGATCCTGGTACCCCGGCACCCGGCACGCGGCGACGACGTGGCCGCGCTCATTGCCAAGCGCGGCTGGCCAGTGCGGCGGCGCAGTGGGGGCGACGGGCCTGACGGGCCGGTGTGGCTGGTAGATACACTGGGCGAATTAGGGAGCCTTTATACAGCGGCCCCCATCGTTTTTCTGGGCGGCTCGCTCACCGAGGTTGGCGGCCATAACCCCTACGAGCCCGCCCAGGCCGGGGCGGCAATCATCTCTGGCCCGAACGTGTTCAACTTCACCGATGCGTTCGCAGAGTTCGAAAAGCGCAAAGCGGTTCAGACGGTGACAAATGTTCAGACGCTGGGGAACACGGCGGCCAATATGCTCACCCACCCGCCGCTGCTCTTTGCTCGCCGGGAGGCGTCGAAAGAGATCGCTGCGGCGCAAGTGGAGGGTCTCGACGAGATCGAAGCAGCGCTGGTGACGGCACTAGAGCTATAGAGCCTGCGGCGGAGTGCCTTGCGCGGAATCAAGGCGAAGCCGCCGCGCAATCGGCGGGCCGCCCCCGGCCCGTCGATGCCCAACCACCGGCGCATTGATCAGACAGTCAGGCTAAGGTGGCAGACATAAACTGCCATGAACCGGGTTCGGATCGACGCACTGCGGCCCGCCGATCACGCTCTCATCCGCCCAAAGGCATCCGCCTCTCGACGATCTCCGTCCACCAGGAACACCCTGCTGGAATAGCCTCATCGTTGAAATTGTACTCTGGATGATGGACCGCCGCCGTATCCCCATTGCCCACCAGAATGTAGGCCCCGGGTCGCGCGTTCAGCATAAAGGCGAAATCCTCGCCCCCCATGACCTGTGGCGCTCCAGCGCAATCACCGGACACCGCCGTGGCCACTTCGGCGGCAAAGGCCGTCTGCTCGTCACTGTTTACCATCACCGGGTAGCCGCGCTGGAAATCAACGTCAGCCACACCGCCAAAGGCCGCCGCGGTGCTCTCGGCCACCGCCTTCAAACGCGCCTCAACGAGGTCCTGAACCTCCCCATCCAAAGTCCGCACCGTCCCCCGCAAAGTCACCTGCTGCGGGATCACATTGTGAGCTTTGGAAGAAGTCTCAAATGAGGTCACCGACAGCACCGCTTGCTTCACCGGGTCCACGTTACGCGCTACCACCGATTGCAACGCAATCACGACATGCGATGCGATCACCGTGGTATCCACGCTTTCATGGGGCTTCGCGGCATGGCCGCCCTTGCCGGTCACAGTGATCTCGAACTGGTCAGCTGCCGCAAAAAACGCGCCCGAGCGGATGGCAAACTTGCCCGTCTCCATGCCCGGCCAGTTGTGCATGCCGTAGACTTCTTCGACGTTCCAGCGGTCGAGCATCCCGTCATCGACCATCTCCTTGCCGCCGCCGCCGCCTTCTTCAGCGGGTTGGAAGATCACCAGAACATCGCCATCGAAGTTCCTGGTTTCACAGAGATATTTCGCAGCCCCCAATAGCATCGAGGTGTGCCCATCATGGCCACACGCATGCATCGCGCCCGGCATCTTGGAGGCATAATCCAGCCCCGTCGCCTCGAGGATCGGCAGTGCGTCCATATCGGCGCGCAGCCCAATGGTGCGCCCCGATGTGCCCTTGCCCTTGATTAGCCCGCAGACGCCCGTGCGCCCGATCCCTTCGACCACCTCGTCGCAGCCAAAATCGCGCAGCTTTTCAGCGACGATGCCAGAGGTACGATGCGTATCGAACAGGATCTCGGGGTTTTCATGGAAATCCCGTCGCCATTCGGTGATCTCGGGCAAAAGCTCGGCAAAACGGTTCTTGATAGGCATCTGGCTTCCTTCAGGACAGGTGGCGGATGAGCTTATCCAGAAAGGCCTCCCCGGCCTCGAATTGCTCTACCGTTATGAATTCATTTGGTTGGTGAGCTAGGGCGATGTCCCCGGGTCCGCAAATCACGGTGCTGTAACCGCCGTGCTGGAACCAGCCGCCATCGGTGCCATAGGGCACAGTGTTTTGGCTGTTATCGCCCGTGATCCGCCGGGCGAGCTCTTCCGCCGGGCTGTC
Source organism: Pseudomonadota bacterium (assembly GCA_038747015.1). Lineage (GTDB taxonomy): Bacteria > Pseudomonadota > Alphaproteobacteria > Rhodobacterales > Rhodobacteraceae > Shimia_B. Next base: position 41,250 of record JBCDKE010000004.1, on the reverse strand, counting down.
GGGCTCCGGGCTAACGCCGGGCCCGGGGGCAAGGATCCGGCAGGTGACCGAGGCCTCGGGGTGCTGCGCCTTTACCTCTGCATCCACCTGATCGCAGAACGCTTTGAATTCCGTGAAATGGCGGCCATCCATCTCGCTCGGCACGTTGCGCACATCGACACTAAAGGAACAGTCCTTGGCGGTGATGTTATGGGCCGTCCCGCCGTTGAGCATCCCCACATGGAGCGTTGTGTAAGGCGGGTCAAAAGCCACATCGCGGTCATCGACCGGTTTATCGCGGTTTTCTTCAGACCGGATACGCAGCCACTCCACCAGCCGCGCGGCGACCATGGTGGCGCTGACACCCTCGTGCATCTTGGACGAATGCACCTCGAACCCACGCACATCGACAAAACAGGCGTCACAGCTTTTGTGCCCGCTGACGACCTTCATGCCCGTGGGTTCTCCGACGATGCAGGCATTCGCGAGCGGCAGTTTCGCCTTCATGGCTTCCACCAGCGGACGCGCACCGAGGAGGCCCACCTCCTCGTCATAGCTCAGCGCCAGCTGGATAGGACGTTTCAGCGCTTTCATCTTAGGCACCGCTGCTACCGCCAGCGCCACGAAACCTTTCATGTCGGTAGTGCCGCGCCCGTAGAGCTTGCCGTCCTTTTCCACCACGGCCCAAGGATCTGTCACCCAGTCCTGCCCGTCCACCGGCACCACATCCGTGTGCCCCGACAGGATGACCCCGCCCGGCTCATCCGGCCCGATATGGCAAAAGAGCGAGGCCTTTTGCCCCGTCTCGTCATAGTCGCGATGGCAGGTCACCCCATGGGCATTCAGGTATTCTTCGACGAAATCCACCAAAGGCAGGTTCGAATCCCGGCTCACCGTCGGAAAGGCAATCAGCCGGTCCAGCATCTCACGCGCTGTCAGGTCCATCAATTTGCTCGCTTGTATCCCGCCCATTCGCCTTGGAGCACGAAATGCCCGGGCGAGACTTCGTCATAGACCGACGGCGCCGGATCGTAATCCAGCGGGTGGATCGGCGACGGAATCGGGCGGAAGTTCAGGTCTTTCTCGGATTTCCGCTGGGTCGGATCGGCCACCGGCACGGCCTTGAGAAGGCTTTGGGTGTACTCATGCTGCGGATCCTCAAAGATCGCGCGGCGCGGGCCCATCTCGACGATGCGGCCCAGATACATGACCCCCACCGTGTGCGAGACCCGTTCGACGACCGCCATGTCATGGCTGATGAACAAAAGCGAAATCCCCAGCTCCGCCTGAAGCTCCATCAAGAGGTTCAGCACCTGCGCCTGGACGGACACGTCGAGCGCAGAGACGGCTTCATCCGCTACGATCAGTTTCGGGTTCAGCGCCAGGGCACGTGCGATAGCGATACGCTGCCTCTGACCGCCCGACAATTCATGGGGGAAGCGACGCATGAAACTGCGCGGTAGCTCTACGCGATCAAAGAGCTCAGCGACCCGATCCTGTTTCTCCTGCCCGGTCAGCAATCCGTAATTCTCAATCGGTTCAGACACTTGGTTAGCGAGCTGCATCTGAGGGTTGAGGCTTGCAAACGGGTCCTGAAAGACCATCTGCATGTCTTTGCGCGCCTGCCGAAGCCCCTCTTCGCCCAGCGCCATAACGTCTACACCGTCGAGGTGCACCTGCCCCGACATCGGCTCCACCAGACGCAAAAGAGAGCGCCCGCAGGAGGATTTCCCACAGCCAGATTCGCCCACCAGTGACAGGGTCTGACCCTTCTTGATGTCGAAACTGACATCTTCAACGGCGTGCACATTGGCCACCGTACGGCGGAAGAAACCGCCCTTGACCGGAAAACGCGTCACGAGGTTCTTGACCTCCAGCAGCACCTCATCGCGCCCGGCAATAGGCTGAACGTCGCCCTCATCGCTCCCGAGGAGCTTCATGGGCTCCGGCAAGTCTTTGCCGCGCATCTCACCCAGTCGCGGAACAGCAGCCAGCAAAGCCTGCGTGTAGGGGTGCTTGGGGTCGGCGAAAATCTGTTCGACCGGACCCTCTTCGACTTTCTCACCGCGGAACATCACCACGACCCGATCGGCCATCTGGGCCACCACGCTCATGTCGTGAGTGATGAACATCACCGCCGTGCCGGTTTCGCGCTTCAGACGGTCCATGAGGGCCAGAATTTCGGCCTGAATAGTCACATCCAGCGCCGTCGTCGGTTCATCCGCGATAAGCAGGCGCGGCTCGCAAGCCAGCGCCATGGCGATCACAACACGCTGGCGCATGCCGCCCGACAGCTCGTGCGGATATTGCTTCAACCGCCGCTCCGGCTCCGGGATTCGCACTTGTTGCAGCAACTCCAGCGCCCGCGCCTGAGCCTGCGATTTCGACATCCCCTTGTGGATGATCAGACCCTCGGTGAGCTGGCGCTCCACCGTAAAGACGGGATTGAGCGAGGTCATCGGCTCCTGAAAGATCATCCCGATGGAGTTGCCCCGCAGCCCGCGCATATCGAGAATCGACCGCTGCGCTAAATCCTCAGGACCGTTACCGCGGTCAAAAAGAAGCTGACCGTTCGTAATTTCGCCCCCACCGAATTCCACGAGGCGCATCAGCGACAGCGACGAGACCGACTTTCCCGACCCAGACTCGCCCACCACGCAGACGGTTTCGCCCGGGTTAATGTTGAATGAGACATCTTTGACGCCCACGACTGGGCCGTCTTTGGTCTGAAACTCCACCCGCAGATTACGGATGTCGGCAACCGGTGTTTGATCGAGCATGATCCCTCCAACGCGACGCCCCAAACGTGGCCGCAGCCTGCCGAACTGTCAAACGAACAGCACGGAAATTGGCACAAAAATTTAGCAGCTGGTGAAATTTCCGCCGCTTTGCCCCCACGCAAGACTTGCAATCGGGCAAAAAGCGGGGCGGAATGGGCTGCATGAGTGTCCGGGGGACCCTGCCATCGCCGCCCTTTTCGATCCGCAACAGTGCTTGCATCTGTGTGTTACGCGTAAATCGCGGCTGCAGGACGCGCCACGGCGCATCTTGGCAAAAATCCGGGCTCATCAATCAACTGGGAGTTAAATATGACCTTTAAAACCGCCCTTATGGGTGCGGCCGCTGCTGTGGCATTCGCACCTGCTGCCTTCGCAGAGCGCGGCTCGGACGGCGAAGTCCGCATCATCTATTGGCAGGCGCCATCGATCCTGAACCCGTTCCTGTCGGGCGGCACCAAGGACGTGGAATCAGCCTCGATGATCATCGAACCGCTGGCACGCTATAACCAGATGGGCGAGCTCGTGCCCTGGCTCGTCGACGAAGTTCCCACCGTGGACAATGGCGGCGTCTCTGCCGACCTGACGTCGATCACGTGGAAAATCACCGAGGGGCTTCTATGGTCCGACGGCACGCCGTTCACCTCGGCAGACGTGAAATTCACCTACGAATACTGCACCGACCCCGAGGGCGGCTGCGCGCAGGTGACCAAATTCGAAGGCGTCGACAGCGTCGAGACGCCCGATGACCTGACGGTTGTGGTGAACTTTGCAGGCCCGACCCCGAACCCCTACGGCCCGTTCGTGGGTGGCGAAAGCCCGATCATTCAGGCCGCACAATTCGCGGACTGCGTGGGCGCGGCGGCGTCGACCTGCACCGAGCAGAACTTCAACCCCATCGGCACTGGGCCTTTCGTCGTTGACGATTTCAAGCCCAACGACGTGATCTCCATGTCGGCGAACCCGAACTACCGTGACGCGTCCAAGCCCGCCTTTGCCAAGGTCACCTTCAAGGGCGGCGGCGATGCGAACGCCTCCGGTCGTGCCGTGATGGAAACCGGCGAGTTTGACTACGCCTGGAACCTCCAGCTCGCGCCCGACGTGATCGCGCAAATGGAAGCAGGCGGCAAAGGCACGCCCGTGGCAGGCTTTGGCCCGCTGGTCGAGCGCATCATGCTCAACCAGACCAACCCGTCCGCGGATCTGCCGGAAGGCGAGCGTTCCACCGCCGCGCATCCGCACCCGTTCCTGCAGGACCCCGCGGTCTATCAGGCGCTGTCGCTCGCAGTTGACCGCCCGCTCCTCGTCGAGGTCGGTTACGGCCAGGCCGGCAACGTGACCTGTAACTGGGTCCCTGCCCCTGCGGCGTTCAACTCCACCTCCATGACCTGCGACACGCAGGACATCGCAGCGGCAAACGCCCTGCTCGACGAAGCAGGTTACATGGACACGGATGGCGACGGCATCCGCGAACATGACGGCAAGCCTATGAAGCTGCTCTATCAGACCTCCACCAACGCCGTGCGTCAGGACTTCCAGGCATTGATCAAGGAATGGTGGAGCCAGATCGGCATCGACACCGAGCTGCGCAACATCAACGCGTCCGTGTTCTTCGGAGGTGACCCGGGTTCGCCCGACACCTTCCAGAAGTTCTATGCCGACGTGCAGATGTACGCGAACACCTTCAACGGCACCGACCCGCAGGCCTATCTGGGCAACGGTCTGTGCGACAAGGCTCCGCGTCCGGACAGCCAGTGGCAGGGTGAAAACATCTCCCGCTTCTGCATGCCGGAATATGACGCGCTCCACGCCGAGCTTCAGTCCACCGCTGGCCTCGAAGCCCGCGCGGAAATCGGCAAACAGCTCAACGACATGTACGTGATGAACGGCGGGATGATCCCGCTCGTACAGCGCGGCCGTGTTTCTGCTCACGCGAATTCGCTGGGCGGCGTTGTCCTGAACGTTTGGGACAGCGAGCTGTGGAATGTGGCCGATTGGTACCGCATCGACGGCTAATCTGAGCCAGACGCCGGGCTAAAGCCCGGCCTCCGAAACGGAGCCCACCCTTGCCATCAGGCCAGAGGGTGGGCTTCACCCCACGACTTACACTTCGCTGCGCTCCGCCCTCAGGGACACCACTTGAATGCCGATTGAAACCTACCTCGCCTATCTTGGCGTCATCGCGGTTTTCTTTGCCTCGCCCCCGGGTCCGAGTCAGGCATTGATGATTGCCTCATCGCTCAAGCATGGTCTCTGGAAGAGCCGGTTCACCGTGGCGGGCGACCTGTCGGCCAACGCGCTGCAAATGCTGGCCGCCGGTTTCGGCCTGACAGCGCTGATCGCGGCCTCTTCGAATACGCTCTTTGTCATCAAGTGGCTCGGTGTAGGCTACCTTCTCTATGTCGGCATCAAGACCTGGCGGTCCGCCGACACCCAGAGTGCAACGGTCGAGACGTCGCCCAAAACGCTCGCCCGCCGCGCGTTTCTGACCTCGGCAGCCAACCCCAAGGCGGTGTTCTTCTTCGCCGCTCTTTTCCCGCAATTCATCGATGGGGGCGCGCCGCTGTGGCCGCAGCTCCTGATCCTCGGAGGCACATATCTCGTGATCGACGGCCTGCTTCTTTTTGCATGGGGTGGCGCCGCACGCGGCGTCCTTGCGCCCCTCGTGCGCTCTGCCAATCGGCTCGCCAAACTGAGCGGCGCGATGATGATCGGGGCCGCTGGCCTCCTCGCCTTGCGCCGTGTGGAGGTCTGATATCCGATGCTGACCTACACGATCAGACGTCTTGTCCTCGCAGTGCCCACACTGCTGTTCATTTCGCTGGTGATTTTCCTGCTACTGGAACTCGCCCCCGGCGATCCCATGGCGCAAGTGCCGCTGACTGTCCCAGCGGAAGTCAAAGAACAGATGCGCGAGGCGCTCGGCGTCGGCCAGCCTTTCTACGTCAGCTTCCCGAAATGGCTCTATCAGTTCTTCGTCGTCGAGCCGATGGTGCTCATCGACTACTACTTCGGGACGAACCTCAGCGAGGGTAAGTTCCGCGCGATTTCGTGGCAGACCCGCTCGCCGGTGATGGACATCGTCGTCCAGCGCCTGCCTCAGACACTCTGGGTCGTGGGCGTGGCCTATATCGTGGGTTTTGCCATCGCGATCCCGGTGGGGATCTACTCGGCCTACAAACAGTATTCACTCTTCGACAATCTGGGCACGTTCATCACCATGGTGGGCTTTTCGGTCCCGCCGTTCTTTTCGGGCGTGCTGGTCATCGTGATCTTCTCGGTTCAGCTAGGCTGGTTCCCCTCGATCTATGACACCACGCTGGTGGTGAATTCGTGGGAAAGCTTTGTGAAGCAGCTCAACCAGATGTTCCTGCCGGTCATGGTGCTGGCGCTGCAGATCACCTCGCAGACCTCGCGCTTCATGCGCTCGTCCATGCTCGACAACCTGAACCAGGACTATGTGCGCACCGCCCGCGCCAAGGGCCTTCGGGAACGCTCCGTCGTGATGACCCACGTGCTTCGCAATTCGATGATCCCGGTGGTGACCGTCATGGCGCTCTCAGTGCCGCAGATTTTCGGTGGCGCTATCATCACCGAACAGGTGTTCAAGGTGAACGGCATTGGTCAGCTTTTGATTACTTCCATCGAGGCTAACGATCTGCCCATGGTGCAGACGCTGACATTCATCTTCGCGGTGCTCATCGTGCTCTTTAACCTGATCGCAGACGTACTCTACGGCCTGCTCGACCCGAGGATCCGCTATGACTGACGCCACCACACGCCAGCCGCTCAGCGACCCGACGCCTGACGCCCCACCCAAAAGCCAATGGGCCGAGGTCTGGGGCCAGTTCCGCCGCCACCGCGGGGCGATGATCTCGCTCTTTATTCTCGTGGCCATCGTGCTCGGGACCTATCTGGGCCCGTTCATCTGGCGCGCCGACCCGCAGGCCATCCCGTCCACAGTGGACATGATCAAACAACGCGATGCGCGACCGATCTATGTGGCGCTTTGGGATAGCGGAGCCAAGATCCAATGGGCCAACCCCCTGGGAACCGACAACCTGGCACGCGACAATCTGGCACGACTGATGTATGGCGGGCAGGTCTCCATCGCGGTGGGGCTTTTGGCCATGGCGCTCTCGATTGTTCTGGGCACGCTTGTCGGCGTCACGGCAGGCTATTTCAAACGCCTCGACGCACCGCTCATGCGCCTCACCGACCTCTTTCTGGCGCTGCCGCTTTTGCCGCTGATCCTGGTGGGCTCACTGCTCTTTCGCGAGCCGCTCTCGGCGGCCTTCGGCGTCGAAGGCGGGACCTTCGTGCTGATCGTGAGCCTTATCGGCATCACCAGCTGGATGCAGACAGCGCGCATCGTGCGCGGCGACGTGCTGGCGCTGAAAGAACGCGAATTCGTGCTGGCGGCGAAATCCGTGGGGACGAAGCCCGGCAAACTGATCCGGCGCCACGTGCTGCCCAATGTGCTCTCACCAATCATGGTGTCGGCGACGCTTGGCATTGCCACGGCGATCATCACAGAATCCGCCCTGTCCTTCCTCGGCTTCGGCTTCCCGCCGGATTTCCCGACCTGGGGTCGGCTTTTGAATGACAGCGTGAACCGGATGGTGTCCTTCCCCGAACGTGTGCTCTGGCCCGGCCTGATGATCTCGCTGACGGTGCTCTGCGTGAACTACATCGGCGACGGCCTGCGCGACGCTCTCGATCCGCGCATTCGCGGCCGCTGAGCGCGAAAGTGGTTCCCAAATACCCTTGGAAAGTCCTCCGGAGGATTTGCGTTACTTATCTGCTCCGCTGATCATCACTACCGATGTGGTCTTTGCTTTGCCTCGATTTCAGCCCATACGTGGGACATCGAATGTTTGCAGGGGAATTAGTGACATGCGCTGGGTGCTCTTCGGGTTAGCCGCGTTGGTGGTAGCAGGTTGCGAACCGGTGCCGTCTGGGACGGGTTCGAGTACTAGCTTTGCATCGGTGCCAGCGGAAGTAGTTGCCGCAGCCGACCCCAAACAGAACGTGGCTTCTGCACGCCTGCTCGATGACGGTTGCTACTGGTACGAATATAACGGCCCCGTCGAACAGACACTGCTGCCGCTCAGGACCCCAGGTGGGAACCCTATTTGCGCGCTTAGCCGTGAGGAACGCGAAGCGGTGGCTGCGGCCGGGTAGGCCTCAGGCGACTTCCGGCGCATAGAGGTAGGCCGTCGAACCGGTCTGAACCTGATCGTAGAGCCCAATGATATGGGCCATAACCATGCGCACACAGCCCGAGCTCGCGCGGCCTCCGATAGACCGGGGGCTAGGCGTGCCGTGGATGCGCAGATAGGTGTCGCGGTTCCCGACATAGAGATAGAGCGCCCTCGACCCCAGAGGGTTCGACGGTCCGCCATCCATGCCGTTTTCATGCTGTTTGTACTGGCCCGGATCACGCTCGATCATCGCGTCGGTCGGGCGCCATGTGGGCCACTTGCGCTTGCGCCGGATCGTGTAGGTCCCCGGCTCATATAGGTTGCCGCGCGCGATCGCGACGCCGTAGCGCATGGCGCTGCCATCGGCACGGATATGGTAGAGGTAGCGCGCGACCGCATCCACGTGGATGTCGCCCGGCGTCAGACCGTCATTGGCGTCCACCAGTTGCGGCAGAAACCGCGGGTGGAAACCCCAAGGGTTGGACGTGGCCGGATTATAGTTCGCAGGCGTCACGCGCGCATCCCAGGTATCCCACATCGCGGGGTCGGATTTGGGCGGGCGCGGTGCGGCCACTTCGACGGTCGGTGCCTCGGTTACGGCCTCTTCGACCACGGTTTCCTCGACGAGAGGGTCCTCCTGCGCAAAGGCAGGCAAGGCTCCAGAGAAAAGCGCACCGGACGTGGCGATAAAATGGCGACGGGTTAACATGGGTACATACCCCCAAGGTTGGCTGGTTGGGCATCCGTAATGCGGACGATTCGCGTGTATGCAAATATTGCCCTAAGAGCGAGCACACAGGTCTCACAACCCCGTCAGAAGCAGATTCAGGCTGGAAACTGTTGCTTTGCTGCCGAAGCTGGGTGTTCACTGCCACCATGACTGATCCCTTCTCGCTTCAACGCCGCGCTCCCGATGGCGGCACCTCCCGCCTCTCGCATTGGGGTTTTCGCAATGAAACCGACCCGCTGACTGACGTGCTCCTCGGCTCGCCGGCGCATCTCTTTCACCGGGCCACCTCGTCGCTTTCGCGCAAGCATCTGCGCGAGGCGCCCTGCAATATCCAACTTGCTCAGGCGCAACATGCCGAACTGGTCTCGGCCTACGAGCATTTCGACGTGAACGTGCATATGCTCCCCGCAGAGCCGGAACTGACGATGCAGGTCTACTCGCGCGACAGCTCGGTCATGACGCCCTATGGCGCGGTCATCACCGCCATGGCCCAATGGTGGCGGCGCGGCGAGAACTACGCCGCGATCCGCATGTATGAAAAACTCGGCATCCCAATCTACGACATGGTCACCGCCGGCACGTTCGAGGGCGGCGATTTCAACGTCATCGAAGAAGGCTGCGTCCTCATCGGCTGCGGCGGTGCCCGCACGCAGGAGGAAGGCGCCCGCCAGGTGGCCAGCTGGTTCGAGAAAGAGGGCTGGGAGGTCCGCCTCGCCTTCATCGACGAATACTACGTCCATATCGACCTGATGGTCGTGCCAATCGCCGAAAAGCTCACCGCCGTCTGCACCGCCTGCACGGAAACCGCCATCGTGGAGTGGCTCCGGGGCAAGGGGCACGAGATCATCGACGTCCCGTTTCAGGATACCATGGCGCTGGGGTGCAACCTCATGAGCCTCGGACGTGACCGCGCCATAGCACCAGCCTCTTCGACCTTCCTGATCGACCAGCTTCGCGCCCGTGGGTTCGAGGTAGCTGCAGTAGAAACCGCCGAGATTTCGAAAACGGGGGGCGGCATTCACTGCATGGCGCAGGCGCTAAAACGGGCGGCCTAACCGGCCCCCTGTTCCAGCCAAAGACGGTCCTCGGGGCCGAGAAGCTCTGCAAGGCGCGCGTGATAAGCGGCGAGATCGTCGTCTGTCAGCACGCCCTCCCACTTGTTCGAACTCCCGCTGTCAAAGAAACCTCGATCCTTGTCCGCGTCCCCCTGCCACGCAGAGGGCGCAAAGCGCCCGGCATTGGCGCGCATATTGTCGAATGTCGCGGCCTCCGCCACGGCATCAATCAGCCGCTCTGACGCCTCAATCCCAACATGGGCCGCAATCGAGGCCACTGTGCCACGCAGGTCGCGCCCCATATCGGCGTAGTGTAGGACGAGCAGGTTTTCGCGCCCTTCTCGCGCACGGGTCGCGCGCAAATGCTGCGCAATGAGCCAGAGGGAGACCTCATCGACCTGCTGCCCTTCGAGAAAAAGCCGGAAACTCTCCCGCGGGCCCGCCGGGTAAAAGGGTGCCATCATCGACAGTTGGAAATTCTCCACATGTCGGCGAAAAGAAAAATGCACGTCGATGGGGTGACGATAGACCGCGATATAGCGCAGCTCGTCCCACCAAGGCAGCCCATCGAAAGGGGTATGAGACTTCACCTGACGCTGATGCTTCTGCTCGCTAAGCCGCGCGCATAACTCGTCAATGGGACGCACATTGATGTCGATCCAGGGGCACTTCATGGTCAGCTCGGCATCAACGCCGGGGTCTGCGGCGATCAGCATGGCAAGGATAGACTGCACCCACGTCGTGCCACTTTTGGGCGGAGTGTTCACAATGATGTCGCCCGGACGCGGTTCATAGGCGCCCCAACGGGTCGGGTCACTTATCTTGCCGGGGTAGGATTCAGTGGGCAGCTCTGACGGGACGATGGTCATGACACCATGCTAGGACCAAGCTTCCGCCGGGTCCAATATGGACGCAAATTTACTCCACCGATCGCCTGATCCGGCGCACCAGCCACCAGACGCCGAGCACCGTCAGCGGCGTCGCAATCCCTAGCATCAGATAGGACGACAGCCCCAAGGGCTGCGTGAGTGGCCCCAAAGCATAAACAACGAGGTTCACCGCGTAATAGCTGATCGCCACCACCGACAGGCCCTCGACCGTCTTCTGTAAACGCAGTTGCAGGTCGGCACGCTTGTCCATGCTTTCCAATAGCTGCTGGTTCTGCGCTTGCCTCTCCACGTCCACGCTCGTGCGCAGCAAATCCCCTGCCCTGAGCGCGCGATCCGACATCGCTTTCAGCCGCTGCTCGGTCGACGCCACTGTGCGCATGGCCGGGTCATAGCGGCGCATCATGAATTCGCGGAAGGTCTGACGTCCGTTGAACCGCTCCTCGCGCAGCACCTCGATGCGCTGGTTCACGATGGCTTCATAGGCCCGCGTGGCTGAAAACCGGAAAGACGCCTTGGCAGCGAGGTTTTCCAGCTCGGAGGACAACGTCAGAAGCTCCTTCAGCGTCCCCTCAGATTCCGATGGCCCGCCCGACATTTCATCAACGAGGTGCAAGAGGGCCTCATCGATCTCCCCCAAACGCTTGCCCATGGCCTGCACCCGCGCAAAGCCCAGCATCGACATGGTCTTGTAGGTCTCGATCTCGCAGAGCCGCTGGACCACGCGCCCAATACGTCGCTCGCCGGTGTCGGGCTTGGCAAAGACGGCAATGCGCATGTGCCCCGCCGGGTCGATGCGAAAATCCGAAGCCACGACGCAGGTGTTGTCGACGACGCTGCTTACAGCGAGGCTCTCGGACACAAACCAGTCCTCGATCAGATCGGTCTGGGTATCCGGGTCGGATTCCTCCGCCACGCGGATCAGCGCCGAGGTCAGCCGCGTCCCGGGTGCCTCCGCCAGCCAGTCCTCGGGGAAGGCCCCGAAATCCGCCGGGTCAAAGGCCCGCTCGCTCAGCCCGTCGGCAACGGCGGTGTAGGTCACGAACTCTGTGTGGCTCTCCCACTTGAGCCAGTGTCGCCCAACCTGCCCGTAGTAATGCGTGGCCCCCGGCGACGGATGATCGGCGCCATGGCGGTCGAGTAGCTTGATCAGATGCCGCCGATCCGCCTCCCGGTCGCGGGCCGACGCGTTGGCCTCCTGCTTGATCGCCAGAAAAGCCCCCGTGGCAGGCGCGCGGATCGCCGGAAACGGCCGCGCGTGGATTTCATTGGCCAGCGCATAGCGCAACGGGTGGTCTGTGATCGGGGGCATGACGGGCCTCGCTTCATATCCTCGTGATCTAGGCGCATTTCCATTCAAAGCGAAGAGAAAAATGCTTATTTGCCAGATTGTTACGGTGGACAATTGTGTACGAAAGCACGGGCCCACCCCCTGAATGAGCCGACAACCGAGGCACCAATGACTTCTCAACCGCTGAATACCGGGCCCGCGCCCTACGCGCTGGCCGACTGGCGCCGCCGGATCAACGATCTCTATGCAGAGGTGCGCGCCGAAACAGATCCCGCGCGGGCATGGTCGCATTGGCACGGCACCCGCTCGGCCCTCTTCCGCGTGCACCCGATGTCACCTCTGAGCGACGTGCAGAAGGACAGCTTCAGCGAGATCCCGCTCTATGACTACGACCCGGCCCTGCGCTTTGCCGTGGACCTGATCCCGCGACGCGGACCGCAACTGGTTTTCGATCTGGGTCAGGACGGCACCATGGCCGCCGAACCCCGCGCCCAGACCTCCGGCCTGATGGGCAGCCTTGGCGCGGAGCTGACGCTCTACTGGATTACGGGCTACGGCGGTGGGCTATTCCTGCCGTTCAAAGACGCCACCAACGGCGCCGAGACCTACGGCGGCGGCCGCTACCTGATCGACGCGATCAAGGGCTCTGATCTCGGCCTCGCCGCCGACGGCAAACTGATCCTCGATTTCAACTTCGCCTACTCGCCGTCCTGTGCACTGAGCGAAGACTATGTATGCCCGCTGTCCCCCGCAGAGAACACGTTGCCAGTAGCCGTGCGTGGTGGGGAGAAGGTTTTCTGAGGCGCGGGTTGGCAGTCAAAACGAACCGATGCAACGGAAACTCTAAAAGTTTCCGGACCGATTTCTTTAAAAGAAATCGGGCTCAAGTGTACTGGCATGCATAAACGCGTGGCGCAGTGAACCGGGTTATGAAGAGTCAATCTGACGAATGTCGTCAGATGCTGAGGTCGTGCACCTCGACGGAGTGACCGCTGCGCGGACTTTTCAGGCTTTGGCCGGCAAAAAGCCGAGGGACGCCGTCAGCCCAAACACGGCATTCGTATTCGTCAGTGAAACAAGACGGAGTGTACAAGTCTGGTAGGCGAAGAGATCCTTGTTGCATGCGCGCATTTTGAGGGAACTAGAACGTCGATAATTGTTTCACTGCACGCTCTATCTCGTCTTCCGTGTTGTAGTAGTGAGGTGCGATCCTGAGCAGCGTGGGTAGTGCTCTCCTTTCCGCGTCTAGACGAGTACTGGAAGGAGGCGAAGATCCAATGGAGTATCCGGCCTCCGCCATTCCCCGGACAACCAGTCTAGGATCGGCATCTTTCAATGAGAAACTCACTATTCCGCACCGCTGCGCGCCAATGTCTCTGACCGTTGTTCTTGGGTGCGAGACAAGCAATCGCCGACAATGCTCAGACAACGCGGTCACGCGAGTCTCTACCGCATCAATACCAACATCCTCTAAGTATTCAAAAGCCGCGCCGAGCCCGGCGCGCAACGCGTATGAGTTCTCCCAGGTTTCAAAGCGTCGGGCATCACTTCTGAGCTCGTATCTGTCCCGGGAGATCCATGGCGCTCCGAAGTGATCGATCATTGCGGGTTCCAAACGATCCAGCCAATGCGAGCGCACATAAAGAAAACCGGTTCCTCTAGGTGCTCGAAGATACTTGCGACCTGTAGCGGAAAGAAAATCACACCCAATTTCATCGACATTGATACGCATTTGACCGGCGGCTTGGCATGCGTCGAGCAGATAAGGTACGCCGAATTGCCGCGCGATTTTTCCGACTTCTGCTGCCGGGTTGACCAACCCGCCGTTCGTCGGCACCCATGTGATCGCGACGAGGCCAACATCTGTGTCCATGCGGGCTTCAAGCGCTTCCAAATCAAGAGACCCGCTCTCGTCAGATGGCACGACTTCAATGGTCAGGTCATCCCTTCGCGCGCGTTGTAACATGGCTACATAGTTCGCCGCGTACTCCGCCTCACACGTCAAAATGCGTGACTTTGGCTTGATCGGAAGCGCGTAGAAGGCATGGCACCAGGCCACGGTTGCGTTTTCCATCAAGGCGATTTCCCGCGGGGATGCATTCAAATGCCTGGCAACGGAACAATAGACCTTGTCGAGCACGTCCTGTCGCAGCGACTGCGCTTCGTAACCGCCCACGTCAGCTTCCAAGAGGGTGTGTTTTACAACGGCGTCTACAACAGGTTGAGGCATCAGCGCCGAACCCGCTGCAAGTAGGTGAACGCTATTGAGGACGCCGGGCGTATCGCGCCGCACGCGTTCGATATCGATGGATTGCATCATCTAGTGACCCAGAACCGCGAAATAACGAGTTCAAAACGAAAGAGACAGGTTGAAGCTAAACACATCGCTTTCGAGACGGCGGGATGCCCCAAATTCTTGGGTATACTTTGCTTTGACCGAAAGATCGCCGCCAAACAGGGTACCGCCGCTATAGGTAACAAGCGGCCCTAACCCGTAGACTTCGGCCTTGAGACTTTCAGCCTCCAAAGCTGCCCTCGTAAAGTCGGCCCCTGACCCGCTATCGTCGCTCAGCTGATTGTAGGTATAGCCAGCAAGGCCAAATCCCCATCCCGATGGCAGGCGTTGCACTACCGCGCCCTCTAACTGCAGCGCTGGGGCCGTTTGGTAATTCGTCGCGTTATTGAACGAAACGATCGAAAGACTCGCGGCGCCGGAAAACTCTAATCCGGTTTGAGGATTTAACCACGTGGCCGCAAAAACCGGCTGCAGGGTCCAGACATTTTTACCATTCGACAGGAAATCGACGGAACGATCCTGAATATTGATACTTGCAGTATCGTAGTCTCCAGTAGGCAAGTAGAGCGACAGCGCAGTGCTGTAGTTCCAAAGGCCACTGGACCAGCCGAGCAGGCCGGAAAGTGTAAAATCACCAATCCCGAAGGAGTCGTCCTGGAACCCAATGCCTTCTAAGGGTGCGGTTACCGCAGTGTAATTGAGCTCTGTGCTTGGGAAAGGAATTGTCAGGTTGATCGCGGGCTGCGCGCCCCACAGCTTGGTGTCGAAGGATTGGGTTGCAGCAAGCCTAACGAGGTTCACGTCAACATCCACATTCGCCCGAATAGGCAAACCATTGATCGCGATGCCCTCAACGCTGCCGCTCAAGTTGTCGTAAGAAAATGAAAGGTATGTCCCGGGTGGCGGGACAATGCCAGACAGCGTGTCACGGGTTCCTAGGAAGTAGGAACCAATGCCGCCTTCGACAGCGTGGGCGGATGGTGTCAAAGCAATTGAAGTAAGTGCGGCTAGCGCAAGTGTCCTAAACAGGGTCATTGTGTTTCCTTCGGCGCGTACCAAATCGGCGAGGTGTAGGCGCGATCCTGAGTGATCATTTGCGTGCCTTCCGGCATTTCTGCGCCGAATTTTACAGCGTCGTAGGCAGTCCATCGCGGTGTCGGGATTTCGATGACGCGGGCGTAGTAGAACGCCGACTCAGCCGGGTCGAAATCAGGGTCAGTCCAGACGGCGCCAAGTTCGGCGGCGCCGATGGAATTGCTCCAGGACGGGATCGACAGGTCGACGGTGTTGCCCACGGGAGGTAGTTTGCCGTCTGCATCTGGGGCGCGATCGCCCCCCCAAGCGACGTCATAGACCTTTTCCATGGCTTCGCCTGTTTCGGCGTCGATCCAACCTTTAACAATTTGGATACGGTCAAGATTGGCCCCAATCGGATCACGAAGTGAGTAGACGAGAAAATCTGGTGCCTCACCACCGGTCAAACGCAGATCACCGCCCATAGGCACGCCGCCAGTATAGCCTACGCGTGCAAGATCACGTCGGGCGAGCGCATCTTCTTCATAGTCTCCGCCAAAGAACCGCACGGTAATGCGCGGACCCGTGGTGCCATAGGCTTCCTTTCTTTCCATTGCGTCAAAAATGGAAGTCCGGTTGTTTTCGTCGGCCCAAACGGCGGTCAACCCGGCCGAGCTGTACTGCCAACTGTAATAAGCTACGTCGCCGTCAGCAAAGACCTTTGCAACGTGCGAAGTGCGCTCCGGATTGGGTTCATATGCGGTGAACTTGCCGAAGTAATTGTCTTCAGATACCGTCGTTAATCCTGTATGAGTATCGGTTGCCGCGCTTGCTCCGAATTTGTATGGGTTCACCCCAAGTTCCGCTTTGAGCGCCAAACCGCGAAGCAACCCAGAACGCGCATACTCACCCGGCAGCATCTCGAGGGTCTTGCGCTCGCTTGCATCCAGATTTGCCCAGTCCCATGTTTCAAATTCTGCAAACTCATCCTCTGGGGACAAGAACGGGTGTGTCTCCCCGTCTCCCTTATACTGCGTCCACTCATAGAGTGGCTCCCACTTCGCACGTGCTTTGGCGTATTCTGCATCTAGGGGCGGTGTGCCATCCACGAAATCGTCCACGAGCGAGAACATCCATCCGTTGGACAGATTGCCGTTATGCGCAATGGCGAGCGCATCGCCGCCTGTCATGTCCTCATAATTTTGCAACCAGGCATAGAGATCCCGTGGGTTGGGTGAACCAAGTGGCGGGGTCGTTGTGTAAGGAACAATCTGGCGCGTCTTTTCTGGGCCGTCACGCAGGATGACGTTCCGATGGAGATTGTTGCCCTTAACGAGCGAGGTCCATTCAAAAGCAGCGAAGGCCGTGAAGTTGCCCGGGTCGTTGAATTCCTCGGCGAGGTCGATCAGGTCTTCCCAGACGGTTTCAAAGGCAGGGTTGCCTGGCTGATAGTTCAGGGCGGGCGAAATGGTGCCTTGCGAGAAGCTTGCCGTCAGCTCCTGCGACGCGCGTAGCGCTTCTTCACCGCCCGCATTAAAGGCTTCGTGGAACCTGCGCCCCTGTTCGTCCGCCATAATATTCGGAGCACCGGATATGATATCCGTGATCGCCCCCATCCCATCCGAATGATCCGTTATCATGTAGAAATCAAACGGCCGCGAAAGTTTAACTGGTTGGCCAGTGTTCGAAATCACCTGTTCGCCCGTCGCAAACCGGTAGGCGTCACGTGGCATCAATCGCGTTCCACCGCCACCCGCATCTGCAGACAGTGCTGTGTGAACATGTGTATCTCCAAACAGCACACGCTCCGGATAAGCGCGATCCGCATAGGGAGAATACGGACGGCCTTTGAGAAACCCTGACGCCGCATCTGGTGGAACCTCTTGCCCATGAGCAAGTTGCCCAATGCACATCGACGATACCAGAGCGTAAGCAAATCTGTTCATACCGATCCTCCTTGGCATTCCGCCTGCACAGGCTCCAAAGTTAATTGGACGGGGCAGTCACTTGACACACAGGCGGGCGTGGCAAAACTCTTTACATGCTGGCACTTCGTATTGTGTCCTGTCCAATGCAAATTAAAAGCTAATCTATTCCACTTGGTTATACGACGGAGTGGAGCTTTACTCAGTTGTCTGGTACCGACTGCTCTCATGCTCAAAGCAGGACCGCATTAATTCAACGCGCCTGGACTTGGGTTTTTGGGGAAACAGCATCAAGGTTCGGATACGAACGCCAGGGCGCATTGGTCGAACAATTAGACCTCGATCCCTGAACTCGATGGTCGATATCGGATGAACAAGTCCGCACCCATTCCCGGCCAAGGCCAAG
Organism: Pseudomonadota bacterium; assembly: GCA_038747015.1. GTDB lineage: Bacteria > Pseudomonadota > Alphaproteobacteria > Rhodobacterales > Rhodobacteraceae > Shimia_B. Next base: position 23,686 of record JBCDKE010000004.1, on the reverse strand, counting down.
CCGCAGACGGTCGAAAAATAGGATGTCTCCGACACGACCTTGGGGGCCACATTCCTGCGTTTGAACAGGTCTTCTGCCTCCCACGCGTCGTGTCTTCTGGTGCCAATGCAACGAAGTCCTGACCGTGCAAATCTGATGGCGTTATCGACGTTTTTTCGCTCAAAGCATGGTCCGGTGGCATTGCAAGTACCGCCGGATCATCCCGGAATAATTCCGCATCGACCCCCGATGTGTCGACTTCATCAGCGACGAGTGCGACGTCAATCTGACCAGCCGCAACCATGTCCCGAATGGTGGATGATGAAGCCACATGCAAGGTTACTGCAATGTCTGGATTGTGGTTTCTGAACTGCTTAATCGCAGTGGGAACCAAACTGTTGGAAAGCGCAGACCTGCATGCAAATTTGATGTCGCCTGAACCGTAATCGCGGATGCGCGCCGCAGCACTGCGCAGTTTGGTTATTCCCGCAAACGCAAGCTGAACTTCGCGAAAGTACAGTTGGCCCTCTGTGGTGGGAACCAGCCGCCCTTTCTCGCGGTCAAAGAGTTGAAAACCCACGGAACGTTCCAGAGCGGCAATGGCTTTGCTTACAGCGGGTTGTGAGACCCCGAGTGTTTTTGCGGCGCGCGCGGTGGTCCCGAATATCATGACCGCCTGGAAGGTTTCGATTTGGCGAACGTCCATTGAAGGGTCCAATTCGAAATAGGAATGAGATGACGCAAAGCCGATACTATTTGGAATTGCTTGCGAGCGCCATTGCAACGAGATGCAAGTGGGAGGAAACAAACCCGAAGGCCGAGAGGCTTTGTATGGCCGCGGCCCAAGTAGTGACCGTATGCTCAACTTTACAAAGTCCAAAGCTTGCGCGTTGCGGACATTTGTAACGCTCGGAGCATCGTGCAGTTTGGGCTCAAAGCAGCCACCCCACCCCCAACAAAAAAGCCCCGCCAAAAGCGGGGCTTTTCCTCGTTTCACAAACCGCGATCTAGTCGATCAGCGGCACCAGCGTGTCAAAGCTCGCTTTCGCGTCGCCGTAGAACATCCGCGTGTTCTCCTTAAAGAACAGCGGGTTCTCGATGCCGGAATAGCCCGTGCCCTGACCGCGCTTGGATACGAAGACCTGCTTGGCCTTCCAGCACTCCAGCACCGGCATTCCGGCGATGGGGCTGTTAGGGTCGTCTTGCGCCGCCGGGTTCACGATGTCGTTCGAGCCAATCACGATGGCCACATCCGTCTCCGGGAAGTCATCGTTGATCTCGTCCATCTCCAGCACGATGTCATAGGGTACCTTGGCTTCGGCCAAGAGCACGTTCATGTGCCCCGGCAAACGACCCGCCACCGGGTGGATCGCAAAGCGCACGTTCTTGCCCGCGGCACGCAGCTTGCGGGTCAGCTCTGCGACCGTCTGCTGCGCCTGCGCCACGGCCATTCCGTAGCCCGGGATGATGACGATGCTGTCAGCTTCGTTGAGCGCCACAGCCACGCCATCGGCGTCGATCGCGACCTGTTCGCCTTCCACGGCCATCTGCTCACCCGCAGGGCCGCCAAAGCCGCCGAGGATCACGCTGATGAAGGACCGGTTCATGGCCTTACACATGATGTAGGACAGGATCGCACCGGACGAGCCCACCAGCGCGCCGACCACGATCAGGAGGTCGTTGCCCAGCGAGAAACCGATCGCCGCAGCCGCCCAGCCTGAATAGGAGTTCAGCATGGACACAACGACGGGCATGTCTGCGCCACCGATCCCCATGATCAGGTGATAGCCGATAAAAAGCGCGAGGATCGTCAGCAGAACCAGCGTCCACGAGCCCGCGCCGCCCAGATACATCGCCGCAAAGAGTACCGACAGCGCTGCCGCCGCGATGTTGAGCATGTGCCCACCCGGCAGCTTCTTGGCCGCGCTGTCCACGCGCCCGGCGAGCTTGCCATAGGCGATGACGGACCCGGTAAAGGTCACCGCACCGATCCATATGCCGAGCACCAGTTCCACGCGTAGAATGCCGATCTCGACGGCGGTTTTCTTGGCGATCAGTTGGCCGAAATTCGACAGCTCGCCAAAGATCTCTTTGGACACGAGGATCGCGGTGAGCCCATCGGCCCCCACGGCGCCCAGCACCTGCCCTGCCTCGCGGTAGATGCCCGAGACGTGGTTGATCATCAGGTCGGCGTTAAAGCCCACAAAGACCGCTGCCAGCCCCACGAGGGAGTGCATGATCGCCACCAGCTCTGGCATCTGGGTCATCTCGACCTTGGTGGCCAGCTGATAGCCCACGGCGGCACCCGCCGCGATCAGCACCAGCGACAAGAGCCAGTAGCCCGATCCCGGCCCGATCAGCGTCGCCACAACCGCCAGCGCCATGCCGGCAATGCCGTACCACACCGCGCGTTTTGCGCTTTCCTGACCGGACAGACCGCCAAGCGACAGGATGAAGAGAATGGCCGCGACCACATAGGCCGCAATGGTGAATGCGTTATCCATTATCCCTGCCCCTTTACGATTTCTGGAACATGGCGAGCATGCGCCGTGTCACGAGGAAGCCGCCAAAGATGTTGACGGCGGCCATAAAGATACCCAGCGCCGCGAGCAGCGTGATCAGGAAACTTGACGATCCGATCTGGATCAACGCGCCGAGGATGATGATCGACGAAATCGCGTTGGTAACGGCCATCAGCGGCGTGTGCAGCGAATGCGCCACGTTCCAGATCACCTGGAAACCGATGAAGACCGACAGCACGAATACGATGAAGTGCTGCATAAAGCTCGCCGGCATACCCGGGATCAGGCCCACGCCCAACACCAGCGCCGCACCAATGGCGAGCAAGGTAACTTGCGTCTTGGTTTCCTGCTTGAACGCGGCCACTTCGGCAGCGCGCTTTTCTTCGGGCGTCAGTTCCTTGACTTCGGCCTTTTGAGGCTGCGCGGCAATCGCGTTCACCTTGGGCGGTGGCGGCGGGAAAGTGATCTCGCCCGCATGGGTCACCGTGGCGCCGCGGATTACGTCGTCTTCCATGTCGTGGTTGACGACGCCGTCCTTCTCGGGCGTCAGGTCCGTCATCATATGGCGGATATTCGTGGCGTAGAGCGTGGAGGACTGCGTGGCCATCCGGCTCGGGAAATCGGTGTAGCCGATGATCGTAACGCCGTTCGGGGTGACGATCTTTTCGTCCTTCACGGTCAGCTTGCAGTTGCCGCCGCGCTCGGCGGCGAGGTCCACGATCACGGAACCGGGCTTCATGGCCTCGACCATGTCCTTGGTCCAGAGCTCGGGTGCATCGCGGTTCGGGATCAGCGCCGTGGTGATGACGATGTCCATGTCGGGGGCAAGCTCGCGGAACTTGGCGAGCTGTGCTGCGGCGAATTCCGGTGAGGAAACAGCGGCATAGCCACCGGTGGCCGCGCCGTCCGCCTGTTCTTCTTCGAAATCGAGGAAGACAAACTCGGCGCCCATGGATTCGACCTGTTCGGCCACTTCGGGGCGCACGTCAAAGGCATAGGTGATCGCACCGAGCGACGTGGATGTCCCGATGGCGGCGAGACCCGCCACACCGGCACCCACGACCAGCACTTTCGCCGGGGGAACCTTGCCCGCCGCCGTCACCTGCCCGGTAAAGAAGCGGCCGAAATTGTTGCCCGCCTCGATCACCGCGCGGTAGCCGGCGATGTTGGCCATGGACGACAGCGCGTCCATCTTCTGCGCGCGCGAAATCCGCGGCACCATGTCCATGGCGATGGTGGTCGCGCCCTTGGACTTGGCCAGATCCATCAGCTTTTCATTGGAAGCCGGGTAAAAGAACGAAATCAGCGTCTGACCGTCGCGCAGGCGCTTGGCCTCCGTGTCCGACGGGGGGCGCACCTTGGCGACGATGTCGGCTTCCTTAAAGAGCGCCGCGCCGGTCTTTACGACCTTCACGCCCGCCTCCTTATAGAGAGCGTCCGAGAAGCCCGCGGCGGCACCCGCCCCGGTCTCGATAATGCATTCGTGGCCCAGCTTTTGCAGCTGCAGCGCGCTGTCGGGGGTCATGGCGACGCGCGCCTCACCCTCGAATGTTTCTTTCGGCGTTCCGATCTTCACGTGTCCCACCCTCTTAGATGCTGTGAGCCTGATGTGGCGCAGGAGTGTGGGGCGTCTAGCGGCAATACCCGGAGAATCCAACCGAGGGTCGCAACATTATTGCGCTAACAACGCAAGGTTCAGAGCCAACGCCGCGTTTTTAGGCACCAGTTTTGGAATTCTGCGCCGAAATCTTCGGTCAGACGCGATTCTTCGGGGCGGATAAAGCGCACGGTGATGATCCAGCCAAAGACGATTACGATCGGCAAAAACAACGCCATATCCCAGCGCATAAGGAGCCCCGAGAGCACCATGGCATCACCCAGATAGATTGGATTGCGCGAAAATCGGAACGGGCCGTGCGTGACGAGACGCGCTGCCCGCAAATGCGGCACCACAGTCGTGTGCGCACGCATCATCGTGACGGCTGCCCAAAAAATCAGCGCGAGTCCCGCCCAGAACAGGACCGTTCCCACCAGCGTCAGCGGCGCGGCGCCCGTTTCCGGACGCAGCAGCCAAGCAACCATGATAAATCCCATCAACCACACCGGCGGCAGATCAATCCATTTGAGCATTTCGACCACGCCCTCTAGCTTTGCCCCATGAGTTTGACAGGCAAACACGCCGTCGTCACGGGTGGCGGCACCGGCATCGGGCTGGCCAGCGCTGTGGCGCTTGCCGACCAAGGTGCGAAAGTCACCATAACCGGGAGACGGGCAGACGTGCTGGCAGAGGCGGCCGCGAGGCACGGGTTCACTGCGCTCGCTATGGATGTTGCCGACGAAACCTCGGTCGTAAACGGATTTGCGACCCTTGATCAGGTCGACATCCTTATCGCCAACGCAGGAATCGCCAAGGGCCAGAACATTCTTGGCTCCGATCTCGCGTTCTGGCGCCAAACCATGGCCACCAATCTTGATGGGGCTTATCTGACGATCCGCGAAGCGCTCAGAAAGATGCCCGTCGACGATTGGGGGCGCGTGATCGCAATTTCCTCCATCGCCGGGCTCAGGGGCCTCAAGGGCGCGCACGCTTATGCCGCGTCAAAGCATGGGCTCGTCGGCCTGATCCGCACCCTAGCGCTGGATTTCATGACCAAGCCGGTGACCTTCAACGCCATCTGCCCAGGTTATGTGGATACAAACATCATCGACCAAAACGTCGATTCACTTCAGCAAAGGCTAAAGATCGACGCGGCCGAGGCGATGCAGATCATGACCGATCAAAACCCCCATGGTCGGCTGATTGATGTCACGGAAATAGCAGCCTCGATCGCCTGGCTATGTGGCCCCGGATCCGGCTCGGTCAACGGCACCACAATCGAGATTTCTGGCGGCTAATTCCGCCGCGCTGAACCGACGCCCCGGCAAAATCCGACCAAGTAAAGTCGAATTGTCGACACTTTCCAATCCAACTGTCGCCTCCCCCCGGCGTTAACCCTGACTCCGGACAGTGAACTTTTGTGAGTGATGCGCTTTAGCGCACGGTAGGAAAGGCAAGGCAGAGATGCCGTCAGGTTATCTAGTTACTCTGGGCGATGGCTCGCTCAACAATGGCGATACGATTAGCGGCAGTTTCGTCAACTTTACCGCGGATGTGAACCTCGGGGCTGGCGATTGGGAATGGTCCGGTACTTGGGGTGGGTTCACCTACACCAACGAGGAAGAACCGGGGGTCTTTTACCTCGCCGAAAATGGAAACATCTACTTTGTCCCAGATTTTGGGCCCGTAGACACGCTCACAGCTTCCTCTGTCCTTTCTGTCATCACGACCATCGTCGGAACCGATACTGACGATGTTGCACTCGACGGCGGTACAGACGACGAAGCGATCTACGGTCTCGATGGCAAAGACGACATCGAAGGCCGCGGTGGCGCTGACACGATCACTGGCGGCGAGGGCGATGACACCATCGACGGGGGCGCTGGTGACGACGTCATTTACGGCGACGAAGCCCCTACCCTCACCAGCCAGAATGAGACGTTTTCCTGGGACGACGCAGGCTTTAACAATCAAGAAGTCGCAGGCCAAACGCTGACGCAGACCACTGGCCAACTAGAGGTCTCGATCACGATCACTGATGATGGCGCACTTACGTCAGCCACCATTGATGAAACCACCGATAATTACGAAGAGGACGGCGAAGGGCTCTCCGACAGCTCCAGTCTCTACCTGATTGGTGGCGGCGGGAGCGATGTTGCCACAATCCGCGTCGACTTCGCAGCGGCAGAGGCGCAACAGGTCGTCGATGCGGCACAGAACGTCACTTTCCGCATCAACGACTTCGACAGCGATGAATGGATCGATGAGGTCACCATAAATGCGGTCGGCCCCGGTGGATCCACAGTCCCGGTGAAGATTACTGCCGAAAACTCCGGCAATATTGTCACAAACAACTCCGCCACCTCCGGCATCGACAACACAGACGCGGGGGCCGCCGACGGTTCGCTGTTGGTTGAGATCGCCGGACCGGTTGAATACTTCGAGATAGTCTACACCAATGGCGATGACCAAACGCAGTGGCTCTGGATCACGGATCTCAACTTCGACACGGTAATCCCCGCCGGCGGTGACGAAATCGCCGGCGGCACTGGCGCCGATGATATGTACGGCGGGGCCGGTGACGACATCTTTTACGTGGCCGATGGAGACGACGCCTATGGCCAGGACGGCGATGATACCTTCATCCTGACCGATCTGGGCGAGGCAAACGCCGACATAACCATCGACGGTGGCTCCGGTGACGAAACCGGCGGCGACACGATCCAGCTCGGCGGCTTGGCCTATCAGGCTGACGTTTCCTACGACAGCGACGACCCGAGCTCCGGAACGATCACGCTGACCGACGGCACGATCGTCAACTTCAGCAATGTGGAAAACATCGTATGCTTTACCCCGGGCACACTGATCGACACGCCCCATGGCCGCCGTCCAATCGAGACACTACGCCCCGGGGATGTGGTGCTGACGCGCGACCACGGCCCACAGGTAATCCGTTGGGCCGGTGCCCGCACCGTGCCTGCCGAGGGCGCATTCGCCCCGATCCAGCTCTCTGGCGCGGCAATTCCGGGGGCCACTGCCCCGCTGCTGGTATCTCCCCAGCACCGGATGCTCTTCAGTGGCTACCGCTCAGAACTGCTCTTTGGTGAAAGCGAGGTCCTCGTCGCAGCCAAGCACCTGGTCGACGGACGCGATGTGCGGATCATCCCCCACGCGGCGGTGACCTACATCCACATCATGTTCGACGCCCACGAGGTCATCACCGCTAACGGTGTCCCTACGGAGAGCTTTTATCCAGGTGACCAGTCGCTCGGCGCGCTCGACGACGGGTCGCGCCACGAACTCTTAACGCTCTTTCCGGAGCTGAAATTTTCGCCCAGCGGCCCCACGGCACGACGAGCTTTGAAAGCTTACGAAGCGACCCTGCTCTGAACCGGGCGTTCTCCGGCGGCCCAGGCATGGGCCGCCTCACCAAATGCCTCGAACAAAGGTCGCGACACCCGATCATCCGCCGCGCGGTACTCCGGGTGCCACTGGACCCCCATGGCAAAGCCAGCACCGCCGGCGACATAGATCGCCTCTGGCGTGCCATCCGGCGCGGTCCCGTCGATGACGAGCCCCGGCGCCAACGCCTTGATCCCCTGCCCGTGCAGCGTGTTGGTCAGCACCACATCAGCCCCAAAGAGCCGCGCAAACGGCCCCCCTGGCGTCAGCGTCACGTCATGGCGCAGGGCAAATTTTTCTTCCAGCGTCCCATCGGGCGGCATCCGGTGGTTGTCGCGCCCCGGCAGATCGCGGATTTCAGGGTAGAGCGACCCACCCATGGCAACGTTGAACTCCTGAAATCCACGGCAGATCGCGAGCATCGGCTGCCCCCGCTCCACTAAGGCCCGAATCAAGGGTAACGTCACACCGTCACGACCTCGGTCAAAGGTCCCATGGGCCTCGGTCTCGGGCTCGCCGTATTCGCTCGGATGCACATTCGCGCGCCCGCCGGTGAAGACAAAGCCTGAATAGCTTTCTACAAGCTCGTCGGCACTCACAAAATTGGGGTCTGTGGGGACGATCGCCGGCTGACAGCGGGACACTTCGCTCACTGCCTCGACATTCATCTGCCCCGCCGCATAGGCGGGGTATTCGTCGTTTATCAGATAGTAGTTTCCAATAATGCCGATGAGCGGACGCGACATGATGATCTCCTTTGAGATACCTACCTAGCGCGCTGCACATCTTCGCAAAAGGGACGTCGCGCGCAGGCGGATGTGCACCGGCGCGCGAGTAGGTTTTACGCTTCGGGCGTCAGCCCTACGGCCTCGACGGCTGCCACAGCGGCTGCCGCATCATTGTCCGAAGTATCGCCGGTTACACCCATGGCACCCACAATCTTGCCGCGCTTGTCGCGGATCAGAACGCCGCCCGGCACCGGGATCACCTGACCGCCATAAACGCCGTTAACCGCGTTCATGAAATAGGCCTGCTGTTCGGCCCGCGCCATCTGCGCCGATCCGGACATGCCCAGCATCACCGCGCCATAGGCCTTGCCATGGGCAATGGCAAACCGACCGGGTGCCGCGCCGTCTTCGCGCTCAAACGCCTTCACATGGCCACCTTCGTCGAGGATCACCACGCTCAAAGGCTTCAGATCCATCTCGCGGCCCTTGGCCAGCGTCTTGCGGATGATCGTCCGCGCCCGTTGCAGCGAAATCGCCATTTTCTTACTTCTCCTTCTCGCGGGGCCTCACGCCCCTGCATTGCTCAAATAGCTGTGGCTTAACCGGCCTTGGCTTCCAACCGGCGGCGATGCAGCACCGGCTCGGTATAGCCCGAGGGCTGAACACGGCCTTCAAAGACCAGATCGCAGGCCGCCTTGAACGCAACCCCGTCAAAGCCAGGCGCCATGGGCCGGTAGGTCGGGTCCGAGGCGTTTTGCCGGTCAACGACAGCCGCCATCTTTTGCATCCCAGCCATCACCTGATCCTCGCTCACCACCCCGTGGTGCAGCCAGTTCGCCAGCGCTTGGCTGGAAATCCGACAGGTCGCACGGTCTTCCATCAGGCCCACATCGTGGATGTCCGGCACTTTCGAACAGCCCACCCCGTGGTCGATCCAGCGCACCACATAGCCCAGAATGCCCTGCGCATTGTTCTCGATCTCGGCGGTGATCTCGTCATCCGACCAGTTCTGCCCCTCGGCCACCGGGATCGTCAGAAGGTCTTCCAGCGTGCCCCGCGCACCGCCCGCGGCCAGCTCGTCCTGACGCGCCAGCACGTCGACCTTGTGGTAATGCATGGCATGGAGCGTCGCCGCCGTGGGCGACGGCACCCAGGCGCAGGTCGCGCCCGCATTGGGATGCCCGATCTTTTGCTCGATCATGTCTGCCATCCGGTCCGGCATGGCCCACATGCCCTTCCCGATCTGCGCTCGGCCCTTCAGCCCGCAGGCCAGTCCGATATCGACATTGCGATCCTCGTAGGAGCTGATCCAGGGCGTGGCCTTCATGGCGCCCTTCGGGATCATCGGCCCCGCCTCCATGGAGGTGTGGATTTCATCCCCCGTCCGGTCGAGGAAGCCCGTGTTGATAAAGGCCACGCGCGATTTCGCCGCGCGGATACATTCCTTGAGGTTGGCCGACGTGCGCCGCTCCTCATCCATGATGCCCATCTTCACGGTATTGGCGGGCAGGCCGAGAATGGCCTCCACCTCGCCGAAGATCTCGTTCGAGAACGCGACTTCTTCGGGCCCGTGCATCTTGGGCTTCACGATATAGACCGACCCGGTCTCGCTATTGCCGCCCTTGCGCGCCAGATCGTGCATGGCGATCAGCACGGTCGACAGTGCATCCATCAGCCCCTCACCGATCTCATTGCCATCCCGGTCCAGCACGGCGGGGTTGGTCATCAGATGCCCCACATTGCGAACCAGCATCACCGACCGGCACTTCACCGTGAAATCGGTGCCATCAGGCGCAGTATAGGTTGCATCGTCATAGAGCTTGCGGGTGATCGTCTCCCCGCCCTTCTCAAAGGTTTCGGACAAATCGCCCTTCATCAGGCCCAGCCAGTTCGAATAGGCCAGAACCTTGTCCTCGGCATCCACCGCGGCGACAGAATCTTCGCAATCCATGATCGTTGAGAGCGCCGCCTCAAGGTTCACCGCCGCGATCCCCGCCGGATCGTCTTTGCCGATTTCGTGCGTCGGGTTCACGAGAATCTCGATCTTCAACCCGTTGTTTTCAAACAGATACCCGGTCCATTCGCCCTGCTGCATCGTGCCCAGAAACTGCTGCGGCTGCGCGAGCGGCATCAGCGAGACGTCCTTAACATCCGCCCATTTGCGATCGTTGAGCGGCACCGCCTCATCGAGAAACGCTTTCGCCGCCGCGATGACTTTGGCACCGCGCTCCGGGTCATAGCCCTTGCCGCTCGGCAGATCGCCCAGCGCGTCAGTGCCGTAGAACGCGTCATAGAGGTTGCCCCACCGCGCATTCGCGGCGTTCAGAGCAAAACGCGCATTCATGATCGGCACCACCAGCTGCGCCCCCGGCGTCATGGCGATCTCGGGATCCACATTCTCGGTCTCGATCTCGAAATCAGGCCCCTCAGGCACGAGATAACCGATCTCCTTCAGGAAATCCGTATAGGCCGCCGCATCATGGACCTGCCCTCTGCGCGCGGAATGCCAGGCATCGAGCTGGGACTGGATCTCCTCACGCTTTGCGAGCAGCGCCCGGTTACGAGGCCCGTATTCATGGGCCAGCTTCGAGAGCCCGGCCCAAAACGCATGGCTTGCCACGCCAGTACCCGGCAGCGCCTGATCCTCGATGAAATCCCACAGCTCCTGGGCCACTTGCAGCCCATGTGTTTCGACGCGCTTGCCCATATCCGGCTCCCATTCGGTATGCTTTTGTGTGCCGGGAACCTAGGCTGCAAGTTTCCTATCGGCAACACGGTTTCCCCGCGCTCCGCCATGGAAGATTTAATCGTCGGATCAGTTTTTCTTAAGCGACTTTTCGCGCCGGCATCGGTCGGAACAGTATTTCACCTCGTCCCAGACCTTCTCCCATTTCTTGCGCCAGGTGAACGGACGCCCGCATGTGGCGCAGTCCTTTACCGGCAAATCCGCCTTTTTCACGCGCCTAGCCATGGGTCGCTCCACGGATTCGGGCGGGCGGGTGCGACTTGCCAAAGGCAAGAGCGTCCGTACCGCACGAGACCCTCAAAACTCAAACCCCAACTGCCGGTCTTGCTTGGGCTCAGGGTAGGACTCCGGATCACGTTGAAACCCCCGGTCCTTCTTGCGGCTCGCGTGTTTTTTGACGATGGCCCGCGCCTCGCTGCGAAACGCATCCCCCTTTCGCACCGCAAAGACCTTCTCCCGCGCCGCCCGGGCCGCTGCGGCCACATCCACGATGGGTTCCGGATACCCCGACGCTCCCCCCGCCAGCCACGGTTCCTGCAGAAACCTGTCCTCGACGCCAGCGAGCTCCGGCACCCAACGCCGCGTGAAAACGCCCGTGGGGTCCTGATCTTTCCCTTGCTTCACCGGGTTGTAAATCCGCACCGTGTTCATCCCCGTCGTCCCCGACTGCATCTGCGTCTGGCTCCAGTGAATGCCCGGCTCGTAATCCGTGAACCGCCGCGCCAGCACCATCCCGCTATCCCGCCAATCGAGCCACAGATGGTAGGACGCCACTGCCATCAGCATCGACCGCATCCGGAAATTCAGCCACCCCGTATGGGTCAGGTACCGCATGCAGGCATCGACAAAGGGGATCCCCGTCTCCCCGTCGCTCCATGCGGCGAGCCGCGCGGCATCCGATCCTTGCCGCAGCCCGTCATAGGCCCGGTGCAGGCACCGCGTCTCGATCTCCGGCTCATCCTCCAGTTTCTGCATAAAGTGATCCCGCCAGGCGAGCCGCGAGGCGAAGGAGTTCAGCGACCCTTTCCACCCGTCCCGCGCCCCGCTGGGAATTTCTGATTTACGCGCCGCAGCCGCCTGCGCCGCCTCCCGTCCGCTCAGCACGCCCAGCGCCAGATAGGGAGACAGCCGCGAACACGCCCATTCCCCCTCCACCGGTGACGACATGGCCTTGCGATAGGTCCGCCCCCGCTCCGTCAGGAACCCGCCCAGGAGGCTCAAGGCTGCTTCGCGGCCACCCCGCTGCCGGTCTGGACACGGATCAAGGGCCATACCCAGCTCCCGCGCTGAAGGTACCGCGCCGGGCTCGAGCGACGGCCCCACCAGGCCCGCTGGCGGTATCGCGGGTTGCCGCACGAAACGCTCGCGCCGCGCGGCCCAACCATCGCGACCCTTCAGGCGCCGCACCACGCCAGACTGCGCAAACTCGCGCCAGTTCACGCCCCGCGCCGCACACCAGTCCTTGACCCGCAGATCGCGCCCATAGGTCCAGGCATTCCCTGTCTCTTCATGGCTATAGATCGCCCCAAACGGCACCTCGCGCCGCAGGCTCTCCAGAACCTCCAGCGCATCGCCCACCCGCACGACCAACGGCACCGGCAGCGCCGCCCGCAAGCTCTCCAGACATTCCGCGATAAACTCCCACTGCCGACCCGACGTGTCGGGCAAGCGCCAGTATTCCGGCTCCACGATGTAAATCGCGACCACCGCCCCCGCTTCGGCCGCCGCTGCCGCCGCCGCGTGGTCGCTCACCCGCAAATCGCGCTTGAACCACAGAATGCTCGTCTTCGATCCCATGGCGCATCTAGCTAATGCGCCCGCGGCAAGTTCAAAGGTTCTGCAATGTCACAGCCACTTCGTCATGCTGCCGATAGAAATCCCGCAGGGTCTGCCCTCGCTCGGGCCGATACCGCGGCCCGCGCTTCAGCGCGTCCATCCGATCCACCCGGAACATGCGAAAATCCTCGCGCAGCTCGCACCAGCCCACGAAAGTCCACACCTTCCCCCAGAACCAGAGTCCCAGAGGCCGCACCACACGCCGTGTCGCCGTGCCTTTCTCGTCGCGATAGTCGAAATTCAGCTTCTCACTGGCCTCCACCGCCCCCTCGATGAGGTCAAGCGCCGCACGCGTCTCGGGCGTCATCGTCACGCCAAAGGAATGCACCTGCACGCCCCGCGCCTTGGCGCGCAGATCGTCATCCAGCACCGCGTCGATCTTCGCCAGCGCCTCTTCAGCGCCCCGCGCCATTTCCAGCCCGCCCCAGGCCCGAATCAGGCGCGCCCCGGCCACCAGTGCCGCGATTTCGCCGCGCGTGAACATCAGCGGCGGCAGGTCAAAGCCGTCTTGCAGCACATAGCCATAGCCCGCCTCCCCATCGATCGGCACGCCCGTGGATTGCAGATCAGCGATGTCCCGGTAGATCGTGCGCACCGACACTTCCAGCCGCTCCGCAAGGGATTGCGCGGTAACCAGACGGCCCCCGCGCATGAGCTGGATGATCTCAAAAAGACGATCCGCCCGTCTCATTCACGCGCCCCCATCAGGCAGCGGCCTCGTAGAAACCGATGGCATTGCCGTCGGGGTCCTTGCAGACCGCGAATTGCCCGCTGGGGATCTGCTGGGGCTCGCCTACGACCTCGCCACCCGCGTCCCAGACGCGTTGGAGCGTGTCCGCCAGCTTCCCCTTGGCCGCGATGTAAACGATCGACCCACCCTGTGCCGGTTCCCCGGCCTGCAGATCAAATCCCGATCCCTCCTGGCCGCCAAAGATCGCCACATTGGCCCCGAACATCTCGGTGCGCATGGCATCCATGCCCGTGACGCGCGCGTAAAACGCTTCGCCTGCATCGAGGTCGCGCACGTGGATTTCAGCCCAGACAACGGCGTTTGATGGTTGAAAGCTCATCTTGGGTCTCCTTCTAACAAGATGTGCCTCTCCTCGCACAGCCCTCCTGACAGCGTGCTGTCAGCATGCGCTTGCGCCCGCCCACACCCCCGCTAGGTTGCGCGATGAGAAGGAGACCCCCCGATGCGCGACGCCAGCCCGACCACCACCCCCGAGACGATCTATCTGCGGGACTACACCGTCCCGGCCTTTCTGGTGGACGCGGTAGAGCTCACCTTCGATCTCCATCCGACCAAGACACTGGTGACCTCGAAAATCGACTTCCGCCCGAACCCGGACACGGACGACCGGACATTCTTTCTCCACGGCGAACAGCTGGTGCTGAAATCGGCCTGGGTCGACGGTAAAGCCATCACGCCCGAGGTCACCGACCAAGGCCTCACCGCTCAGGTGCCCGACGCCCCCTTCACATGGCGCGCCGAGGTCGAGATCTCGCCCTCGACAAACACCGCCCTCGAAGGCCTTTATATGTCCAACGGCATGTACTGCACCCAGTGCGAGGCCGAGGGTTTCCGCAAAATCACCTACTACCCTGACCGCCCGGATGTGATGTCCACCTTCACCGTGCGCATCAAGGATGGTGACGGGCTGCCGGTCCTCCTCTCCAACGGCAACGACCTCGGCCCGGACGCCGACGGCTACCACGTCTGGCACGACCCCTGGCCCAAACCGGCCTATCTCTTCGCCCTCGTCGCCGGCGACCTCCACGCCACCCGTGGCACCTTCAAAACCATGGAAGGCCGCGACGTGGATTTGGCGATCTGGGTCCGCGATGGCGACCAGAACAAGACCGATTTCGCCCTCGAGGCTTTACAAAAATCAATGAAATGGGACGAAGACGTCTACGGACGGGCCTATGACTTAGACATTTTCAACATTGTGGCCGTGGACGACTTCAACATGGGCGCGATGGAAAACAAGGGGCTGAATATCTTCAATTCGTCGGCCGTCCTGGCCTCGCCCGAGACCTCCACCGACGCCGCGTTTGAGCGGATCGAGGCGATCATCGCCCACGAATACTTCCACAACTGGACTGGCAACCGCATCACCTGCCGCGACTGGTTCCAGCTCTGCCTCAAAGAAGGCCTCACCGTCTACCGCGACCAGCAATTCACTGCAGATATGCGCTCGGAACCAGTTGCGCGCATCGGCAATGTGCTGGCCCTGCGCGCCCGCCAGTTCCGCGAGGATGCAGGCCCCCTGGCCCACCCCGTGCGCCCGGAAAGCTTCGTCGAGATCAACAATTTCTACACCGCCACGGTCTACGAAAAGGGTGCCGAGCTTATCGGCATGCTGCGCACCCTCGTGGGCGCTGAAGGCTACAAAAAGGCCCTCGATCTCTATTTCGACCGCCACGACGGCGACGCCGCCACTATCGAGGACTGGCTCCAGGTTTTCGAGGACGCCACCGGCCGCGATCTGAGCCAGTTCAAACGCTGGTACGCCCAGGCAGGGACACCGAAACTGACGGTGAGCGAGGCCCATGAGGGCGACCGCTACACCCTCACATTACGACAGGAAACGCCGCCCACACCCGGTCAGGACACCAAAGAACCGGTCCCTATCCCCGTCAATCTCGGCCTGCTGAACGCCCAAGGGGGCGAAGACGTCCCCACCTTCACCTTCGAGCTGACAAAGGCCGAGGGCACTCTGACCTTCGTCCATGACGGCGAAAAATGGTCCCTCCTTCATCTTTCCGAAAAAACTCCCGCCGGAGGCACTCCCGATGCCACCGCCAAGCCCACGCCCTCGATCCTGCGCGGCTTCTCCGCCCCGGTGATCCTCGAGACGCCGCAAACCAGCGCCGACCGCGCGTTTCTCCTGAAACACGACACTGACCCGTTCACCCGGTGGGAGGCCGCGCGCACCCTCTCCAAGGAAGTGCTGCTGGCGAAAATCCAGACCGGCGCGGACCCGTCGGAGGCCTATATCGACGGCATCGCTGCGCTTTTCGGTGACGACACGCTCGACCCGGCCTTCCGCGCGCTCGCCATGGGGCTGCCTTCCGAGGATGATCTCGCTCAGGCGCTCTTTGACATGGGACAGACCCCGGATCCCGACGCGATCCATACCGCGGTCGAGGACGTGGCGCGGACCCGCGCGGGCCATCTCGAGGACATTGCGCGCCGCCTTTACCCGACCATGCAGGTCCCCGGCCCCTACTCGCCCGACGCCGAACCGGCGGGCAAGCGCGCTCTGGGTAACACCGCGCTCGCGCTCATCACCCGCCTCGATGGTGGCGTGCTCGCGCAACAGCAATTCGACGGCGCCGAGAACATGACCCAGAGCCGGGCTGCTCTGGCGAGCCTTCTCCACGCTCGTTCCGGCGCGGCGGCGCTGGCGACCTTCTATGACCGCTGGCAGCACGAACGCCTCGTGATCGACGCGTGGTTCGGCCTTCAGGCCACCTTCGCCGCACCCGAGAGCGCCGCGGACGTGACCACCGCGCTCACGCTCCACGATGATTTCAACATGAAAAACCCAAATCGCTTCCGCGCGCTTTTCGGCTCCTTCATCGGCAACACCGCCGCGTTCCACCGCGCCGACGGGTCCGGTTACACTCTAATCGCCGATTGGTTGATAAAACTCGACGCCGTGAACCCCCAGACGACCGCGCGGATGATGTCTGCCTTTTCCACGTGGAAACGCTATGACGGCGACCGCCAGGACCTGATCCGCGAGGCGATGGAGCGGATCAAGGCAACGCCCGACCTCTCCCGCGACACCACCGAAATGGTGACCCGTCTACTGGGTTGAGGCGCACAAAAACAGGGCCGGGACGGACGCGCCAGCCATCGGCGCGCCACCGCCCGGCCCGGTTGAACAGCCACTTCGCCCTTGCAACCGGCCTGCTTCATGGCCACGTTGAGCCCAGAATTTGGAATTGTCACGAACCCGTGACCTCGCATTGGTGGGTACCCCCCATGGAAGACCGCATCGAGCCCATGATCGAAGAGCGCGCGCCCTGGCTCTACCAGGGCGGATTGCGGGCAAAGATCATGAAGCCCATGTTGGACAAGCTTTTGGGCTACGAGCGCACGATTGCCATGGGCAAAGAGCTCGATCCCTTCTCCGCCGAAGAGATCATGGTCAAAATGCAGGGGATGCTGGCCAAACGCCTGGTGACCAAGGGGATGTCGAATATCCCGGCCTCCGGTGCCGCCCTCATCGTCGCCAACCATCCCACGGGCATCGCCGACGGGATCATGCTCAATCACGCGCTTTCCCTGCAGGGGCGTGAGGACGCGTATTACTTTGCCAACCGCGATATCCTGCGGGTGATGCCGCAATTCGAGACCATGATTGCGCCCGTCGAATGGCGTCCGGAGAAACGCAGTCACGCCAAGATGAAAGAGACGATGGCCTACACGCGCAAGGCCGTGGAACAGGGTCGGATCGGCGTGATCTTCCCGTCCGGCCGTCTGGCCAAAAGGCGCGGTGTTCAGCTCCATGAACGCGCCTGGATGGCCTCGGCGGCGATGATCGGGCGCAAATTCGATCTGCCTATCATCCCGGTAAACATTCGCTCGCGCAATTCCGCGCTGTTTTATCTGTTTGATTTCCTGCACCCGTCGCTCAGGGACATCACGCTGTTCTACGAGACGCTGAACAAAGACCGCCAACCCTACCACATCACCGTGGGAGAGCCGATTTCAGCGGCCTCGCTGCCAAAGAACTCCGAAGAGGCGATCGAGACCCTGCGCCGCGAGACCCTGCGCCTGGGCGACCCGGATCTCACGCTGGTGAGCCGCAAAATGCGGCCGGCTTCCGCGCTCTTTTAAAGCCCCGTCGACGCACCGCGCCCTGATGCTCGCGTGGCTCTCACCGCAACGTGACGCCACAACGCGCCCGGCTCCGCTATATGCCGTCCCATGCGCATGTTTCTTCTGCTTCTCGCCCTCGCTTCGCCCGCTTTCGCTCAAGACCGCGACGGCAATGACACCCCTGGTGAATGGGTGATCACCCATCAAAAGGCTTTCGGCCTCTGGGACAGCTTTTGCGACGAACGCACCACAGGCGATCTCCTCGAAGAGCGCTGCTATCTGAGATATGTCGAGGTCTATTCCCCCCGTCCCGATTTCGGTGCGGTCTTCGCCTTTATCACCCCCGACGGCGTTGAATTCGGCCTGGAACGCTCCATCCGCTATATCGGTGACGGCCTCCACGTGACCCGCGACGGCGAAACCGTGTGGAAAGAAGAACGCCGTTCGTGCCGCAATGGCGGAGCCTGCACGCTGGAGGGGGAAGACGCCGACGCGCTGCTGGACATATTCGCCGAGGGCGGCACGCTCCATATCGATCTGGAACAGCGTAACACCGAATACCGTCTGGCGTGGGACCTGTCGCGCATGGACGAGGCGCTGGAGGACTATCGACGCGAAGCCGCCGCGCGGGGTTTGCTACCAAACGGCTAGTCAGCCCCATTGCTCTTCAATCAGAGCCCTTCCATGATCGCGCGATAGCTCTGCGCCATCTGCGCATAAGCCTCGACGCCCACGCGCTCATTATCACCATGGAGCCGCGCCACATCGTCCGGCCCAAAGAGCAACGGCAGAAACCGGTACGCATCCCGCGCCAGCACGCCATAGTGCCGCGTATCCGTACCCGCGATCGTCACGCCGGGCACCACGATCACGTCGCCGTAAACAGCCTCAACCGCCGCACGCACGAGGTTGTAACCCTCGCTCTCAGACGACGAGACCGGTGAGGCGCCCTTGGGACTGCCTACCGCTTCGACCCGCACGCGGGGATCATCGATCACCGCCTCGATATGGGCCTGAATGCCCTCGATCGTATCACGCGGATGGATGCGGAAATTCACCGTCGCCACGGCCTCCGAGGCCAGCACATTCTCCTGCGGAGAGGCGCGCAGCATCGTCGGCGCCGTGGTGGTCCGCAACAACGCGTTGGTCGTGTTCGCCTTCGACAGCTCCCCCTCCAGGATCGACTTGAAAAGCCACTGGTTGGCAAAAAGCATCCGGTTCACGAAGCCGAAATTCGGCGCGACCCCGTCGAAAAACGCCTTGGAACTCCCGGTGAGCCCGCCGGGCAGCGGGTTCGCCTCCAAAACGGCCACGGCCTGCGCGAGTACGCCCACGGCGGTCTCGGAGGGCGGCAAAGAGGAATGCCCCGCCTGCCCCGTGGCGATGATGTCAAAGGTGACATAGCCCTTTTCGGCCACGTTTATCGACGCCACCGGCGCCGGCAGACCCGGCAAAACGCCGTCAAAGATCATCGACCCTTCGTCGATCATCCACTCGAACTCCACGCCCCGAGATTGCAGCTCGGCAGTGATGGCCACGGCGCCGAACTCGCCGCCGACCTCTTCGTCCTGACCAAAGATGAACCAGATATCGTGGCGCGGCTGGCCGCCATCGGCGATGATTGCCTCTGCGGCCTCCATCAGCCCGATGACCGATTGCTTGTCATCAAGCGCCCCGCGCCCCCAGATAAACCCGTCCTTGATCTCGCCGGCCCAGGGATCGACGTCCCAGTTCGGCAGCGCCTCATCGGGCACCGGTACCACATCGTAATGCGCGGTGAACATGACCGGGTCGAGCGATGGATCGCTGCCCGGCCAGCGATAGACCGGGCTCATGTTGATGAACTCCAGCTCCATCGTGGCATGGACTCCGGGATAGGTCTCTTCCATCCACGCGAGAAACGCCTCGTAGGTCGGGACATCGACCAAGGAACGGTCCACGTAAGAGATCGTCTTGAACTGCAACGCCTCGCTCAGACGCCCCGCTAGAGCATCGGCATCGACCTCGGCCACCGTGACCTCTGGGAGATCATCAGGCGCCGCCAGCGGCTGATAACGGAGGTAATTTACAAAGAGCACAGCGATCAGCACCACCGCCAATACGCCCAAAACTCCGAGCCCCATGAGAATGCGTCGCATCAGATCCCTCCTTGGTTTCAGGAGCTACCTAGACGCGCAAAACAGCGGGCGGAACTGTTACCCGGCGTAAGAAATCTCCGGCCTCAGGCGCGGGCGCACGTCGGAAATCGGCACGCAATAGTCCTGACGGCGCAAATAGGCGCGCATGTCCTCGCGCTTGGCGCGCTGCACAAAGGGTCCCCAATCGGCCCCCGGCCCGCCGCGCCGCCCATTGGCCTGCCGCGAGACCGCGTTGTCGCGAGCCACCGTCTGGGACATGATCTTGATCGCACAGGCGAGGTTTTCGGTGGGATCGAGCAGCTCCGCCCGCGTCCGCGCCCGACAGCCATAGGCCCGCGCCGTGCCCGTCCGGATCTGTAACAGCCCGTGAGATTTGCCCGAGTCTCCCGACACATAAGGACGATAGGTGCTCTCATGCTTGGCCAGCGCCGACAGGAGCCCGATCCAGAACGCCCGCCGCCGCTCCGGCCCGTTCTCGGCATAGGCCGGGCACCAGGCATCGATATCGCCGGGTACCGAGGACGGCAGAGGCGCGCCGTGGTCTTTTAGAGAGGCCGCCACCGCCCGTGTCCACACGTCGGACCCCCGCAAATGCGCCCACCGCGCCCGCGGCAAGGCCTCGGCGCGCTCAACCGGCCGGATCGAGGCCGCGTTTTCAGGCAAAACCACGGGTTCATATTCCGGCCGCATCTGCGGCCTGATATTTTCCAACGCGGCGGCTTCTGCCCCAAGCAGGGCGAAAATCATCAACATAGCAGCCCGCAAAGCACATCCCCCCAGAAATCCTTTTGCGTAGACTGCAATCTGCGCCAGACTGGCTGCGTATTTCAAGAAAACAGTTTGTTGTCGGAGTTCTTTCGCCCATGGCCACGCCTCCACCTGGAATAGAACCGTACGTCGTCTCAGTGGGCTCGTGGAGCACGTCAGTCGTGGTGACATCCGATCCGGTGGAGCCAATGCCCCTGCTCTTCTTGATCGCCGAAACTTCAGAGTTTGAAAGCGCGATTGACGGGCTTTCAGGCAATGTGTCAGCTCTGCGTCAAAGGCTCTACGATGCCGCGCGGCAAAGATTGGAAGACCCCTCCCGAACGGACTTAGGAAACGGTTTTGAGACATTCGTTGTCCGCCAGATGCAAGGCGACATTGCCTTTGTTGAAGACGTTCAACGAGCGCTTTTTGCCCATACCGGCATGCGAGACGTCGGGCATGCGCTAAACCGGCTCATCGAGCGCCACGCCCACTCCGAAAATATCGTCATCGCCCTGTCTTTCAAGGCCACCTCCATGGCGTGGGAATATGAAGACGAATTTGCAGATGAGCTGCGGCGCATTTTCCAAACGATCGAGACCCGAAGTCTGCTGGCAACGACAAAGCTCATCTTTCACATCCATCCAAACACTCTGCCGGAAGCCCGCGAAGACCTCCAAAAGATCATTAGCAATGCTCTTTCCGAGCTGCCCAAAGTGCCCCCCAGAATGGTCGATGTGTCGGAGACTTCCGGCAACGAAGGCGAAGGCGGCCTTGGGAGCGGTCCATCAACAAAAGGCGGCCCTGATCCTTCTGGGCCCCCAAACGCAAGCGGCAAATCCGGCGTAGGCGGGTTAGGCACCCCACCCCGCACGGAGCCCGTCAAGTTCCACTCCGACCGCGCTGTGGCCTCCCGCGAGGACGACGATATCGGCCGCGCGGCCGTCGCCGACTCCATCGCGAAATCCGTACGCGAGGTGTGGCCCGACCACGTCGACGACTACAAACGCCCCTTTGCCGTGCACCTCGCCGGGCGCTGGGGCTCGGGCAAATCCTCCGTTCTGACCTTCCTGCGCGAGGCACTGGAAAGCGGCACCGCCCCCGACGGGTCGGATCAGGAAAAATGGCTCGTTGTCGATTTCAACGCCTGGCTTCGTCAGGACGAAGGCACCGCTTGGTGGGCGATGATGAATGCCGTCGTCGCGGGCGCACAAACAGGGTTGCCGCCAATCACACGCAACTTCCTCCGCCGGCGCTACAGGCGATGGCTATGGCTCAACGGCACCGGATTTCGCTGGTGGGCACCGCTTGGGATCCTGAGCCTCGTTTGCCTCTTTGTCCTTTTCGAACGCGCCACGAACCCTGCGACCCCCGGCCCGGATACGACCTATACGGAGACGCGAACGTTCACGACGACCGACACGGAACAGGAATTCACGCCCCGCGACGGCGCGGCCCCGATCATCGAGGGCGCAGAGCTCACCACCAAGGTCGAAACAACGCGCACCGAAGAAAGGCAGGAAGAAGGTTTCTGGGCCAGCATCTGGCGCGATGCCAAAACCCTGATCCCCATCCTCGTGGCCTTCTTCGGCACCCTCGGCTCGATCTTCGGCATCATCGCAACGGTGCGCCAGAAACAGGCCGACACCGCCAACACGCTCACCGAGCTCAACACCGACCCCGCCGCGCCCCTGCAAGAACAGTTCAAGCGCGTCGTCGAGGACGCAGGCCGCCCGGTGGCGATTTTCATCGACGACCTCGACCGCTGCGACGCGCCCTATGTGGTCGACCTCCTCGAAACGTTCCAGACGATCTACGCCAAGGTCCCCGTCCTCTACGTCGTGGCCGCCGACCGCGACTGGATCGTCTCCGCCTACGGTCAGGTCTACAAGGATTTCGGCCCCGACATCTCCCGTCCTGGGCTGCCGCTGGGCTATCTTTTCGTGGAAAAGATATTCCAGCTTTCCGTCCCGCTCCCCGATTTGGGGCCCGACGACCGCGAAACGCTTCTCGACAAACTTCTTGGAGACACGGGCGAAGAAGAACCCTCCGCCCCAGAAGAGACCGCCGTGTTCGAAGCCCAGCTCGCTGACGGCTTTGGCGATCTCGAAACCACCCGTTCCGTTCTCGCATCTGCCAAAGAGGCCCTGCCCCGTCAGGACTACGCCAAGGTCGCGCGGCTGGCCTATGACGAGATCCAGTCAGAGGCCGGCCAAAGGTCGGTTAAACATGCGCTGAGCGACTTCACGCACCTGATGGACCCGAACCCGCGATCCCTCAAACGGCTGATCAACGATTACACCTTCCGCCAGGGCTACCTGTTCCTCAGCGGTGAAAACGTCCCGGTGGCCTCGCTCATTCACTGGTCGATCCTGTCCCTTCGCTTCCCCTACGCCGCCCGCGAAATCGCCCGCTCGCCAGACCTCCTCGACGATCGCGCCCGCAACGACTGGGACAAGAAAAACGAAAAAGCACCGCACACGCCCTTCTTTGCCGACCCGCTCATCACCGTTCTTTGCGACGGTATCCCGCTTCATGATCTTGAGCGTCTGAGAACCCTCGGCTAAAGGAGCCTGATTGCCGAAGCCGGAGACCCACCATGCTCGATTTCACGTCCCCCAAACCCCGCGTCATCCAGGGCGCCAAACAGGATTGGGAACTCGTCATCGGAATGGAGGTCCACGCCCAAGTTTCGACCAATGCGAAACTCTTCTCCGGCGCCTCCACCCAGTTCGGCGCAGAGCCGAACTCGAACGTGGCCTTCGTGGACGCTGGCATGCCCGGCATGCTGCCCGTCATCAACGAGGAATGCGTGGCGCAGGCCGTGCGCACCGGGCTCGGGCTCAAAGCTGAAATTCACCTGAAATCGGCCTTCGACCGCAAGAACTACTTCTACCCGGACCTGCCGCAGGGCTACCAGATTTCCCAGCTGTACCACCCCATTGTGGGCGAAGGCGAAGTCCTCGTCGAAATGGGCGACGGCTCGGCACGGCTGGTGCGCATCGAACGCATCCACCTGGAACAGGACGCCGGTAAATCGATCCACGACATGGACCCGCACATGTCGTTCGTGGACCTCAACCGCACCGGCGTGGCATTGATGGAGATCGTCTCGCGCCCGGACATTCGCGGGCCGGAGGAGGCGGCGGAATATGTG